>NZ_JBQKCL010000007.1:0-272742 GCF_052122375.1 Blautia sp. HCP3S3_H10_2 | reverse complement strand
TACCTCTCTGTATAATAAGATTTTTACTAACCTGCCAGTCAGTAGTCTTATTGTACTCTGAGGTATTTTCAATTTTCAACATCCACGCTTTTTATTATACAGGAAGCTCCTTTTCAAGCATTCCTCTAATGCTTTCTCTTTTTGATGGAACTTAATATACCATTTTTATCCAGTCCATTATATTATTTCTCTTAACAAAATGTCAGATTCATGTCATAATATAAAAAAGACACATTTATTAATTATTAACACAAGGAGATACACATATGGAACTTTCCAAAGACTGGTATAACACCGAATTTGAAGCAAGCGAACAGGATTCAAAGCATCGTCCGCCATCTGTTGAGTATTCCTTTTACACAGCCGTCAAAACCGGAGATATGGAAGCCGTGCTCCAGAACTGTAATGCGGATTCCTTTTCCCAGCTGGAAGGCACAGGTGTTCTTTCCAGGAATCCGGTAACCAACCTGAAATATCATTTCGTCGTTACAGCAGCCATGATCACCCGGTATTGTATTGACGGTGGAATGGAGCCTGAGCAGGCATACCGGCTCAGCGATTTCTATATTTTAAAAATGGATTCCTGCACTACGATCCAGCAGATTTCCAGCCTTCATCATGTTATGGCGAAGGATTTTACCGGAAAAATGGCACTCCAGAAGAAAAGCTCTGTTCTCTCCAAACCAGTAATGCAATGTGTTGACTATATTTACAGCCATATCAAGGAACGTATAACCATTGAAGATCTGGCTGCCCATACAGGATTATCCACAAGCTACCTTTCCAGGGTTTTCAAGCAGAACCTTGGCGTTTCCATCAGTGACTATATCCGGGAGAAAAAAATAGAGAAGGCCACCCATCTGCTGCGTTATTCAGACAAAGCCATCATAGACATTGCCAATTACCTTGCTTTTTCCTCCCAGAGCCACTTTATACAGGTTTTTGAAAACTTTACCGGAATGACACCAAAAAAATACCGAAATAAATATTACAGGGCAATGTGGTAAATAAGCGTGGTTTTTATCCCAGAATTATATCAATTTCATGTACTTCCCCAGCTGGAAGGTTTTCAATTTTTGCTCTTTCCAGGCGGGCTCTTTTTTGTTGCTTAGAAACAGCTTCGCCCGAAGCTGTTTTTTCTTCCAGAACCTCTTCTACCAGTAATGTCTTTCCATCACAGAAGGCTTTCTGTATCTGTATTTCATCCCATTCTTTCTTCTTCGGGTTAGAGATACGGATAACAAATTTCCTGCCTGCAAATTCCAGATGCAAGGCTGCGTTTCCGTTCTCATCATACTGCTCTGCCATAAGTGCAGGTGCAATTACCAGATCACCAGACCGGCCTTTTACACCGAATACCTCTGTGATCATCGTCAGCATATACCAGCTGGCAGCACCTGTAAGATAGGCGTAAAGTCCTCTTCCCTGGTTATCGAAATATTCTGGAATTCCAGGATACATTTTGCTTCGTTGGAAATCCATGGCAGTATCCAGAAGAGTCTGCAGCACTTTATGCCCCTCTTTTGCATGACCTGTCTTGTACAATGCGTTGGCATACATAACTGCCATATGGGAAAAGACAGCTCCATTTTCTTTCTCCCCATAGGCGAAGCCAAACATTCTTCCCAGGTCAAATTTCTCCTCCTGAAAGTCTGTGTTCAGACGATAACCACCAGCTTTTTTGTCATACAGATACGTATCCGCACTTTTACAGATTGCCTGGATCTGTTTTCCCGTTGCAGTTCCACTCATAATGGCAAAAACCTGTCCGGTTAGCATCATGCGCACATTCTCTTTTTCTGCAGCACTGTGTTCAACTGCATTTCCGTGATTATCGTAATATCCGTTAAACCATCCCTTATCTTTGTCCTGGATCCACTCGTTTTTGCGGATATGGTCCATGAGCCATTCCGCTTTCTCCTCCAGATTTTTGTATACCAGATTCAATGGGAGTACAATGGTATTTCCGCATAGATTATGGGCACAAAGCTCTGTGTACTGCTGCAGAAGCTTCTGTTTATTTTGTGGACTGTTGTATAGCTGTTCTCCATAAGCAAACAGACACTCAATTTCCTCCGCAATTTCAATTTTATTCATCCCCCGGACGCGTTCAAGCTCCCGCAGTACAGCGGCGATCTCTTTCAGGTTTCCCGCATATGCACAGGTAAAAGCCACGCTCTCCCCTTTTTCCCATGCCATATCCAGCGCATCATTCCAGTCGGCTCCGTGAAGGCGCATCTCATTGTGGTCGCCTACATCGAAAAACGCACACAGATTCTGTAAAAGAATATGTTCCAGCACAGTTCCCAGATATACCTTTCCGTCATCTGTTTTCTGTCTGTTTCCATAACTGCTGTCCCACTTCTCATCATGCTTTGTTCCCCGTTTTGACTGAGGATCCTTGAAATACGGTATTTTTTCAAAAAGAATATCGAAGTCTCCTGTCTGATCCAGATACAATTTCGTCGTGACAAACGGCCAGAAACTATGATCCATCCATACTCGGGTAATATTGTTTCTGTCTGCAATAAATTCGCCCTGTTTGTTTCCTATTATAGTTGCATTTGTTCCGTCAATTCGGACACCAGCATAATTGTCAACGATCATCTGGCGTACGTCAGATGGCTCCATGATCAGAAGCGCCAGACAGTCCTGCCACAGGTCGCGCCAGCCCCGGCCACCTTTTCCATAATCATGATATGGAAGAAAAGAACATCCGTAAATTCTTCTGAGAATTGGCTGAAAGCAAATCCATTTCAGATAATTATCCGCTTCCTTGTCTCCGGTTTCAAAAGCCACATTTACCTTCTGGATCCAATGCTTTTTTACATTTTCAAACATTTCCATTACCTGGGCTTTCGTCCGTAATGAAGAGGTAAGCTTCTCAATTGCTTCAGAAATTTCGCATAAATGCTTTCCGATTTCTGTTTCTGAGCCCCCAAAACCACACTCGGCAATTCCTGCCAATAAAATATAACCGGTCTTTTCCCCTGGCTTCAGCATTTTTCTGCTAAATTTAATACCGCCTACAGCCTCTTTTCCCTGGATGACATTTCCACTTTTTATCCCGTGTTTTTCACTTCTCACAGCTTCCGGATTCAGGAACGAACCGCCTTCTCCTATAAACGCTTCTACTGTAGGATAAAATTCTTCTGGTTTTTCCCCGTTTTCTGTAGAGCCTGATACAAAATATGTGGTTCTGTTCTTCTGGTGTCCTCTCTCATCAAAAGATAATACAGGTGTCACTTCTACACCATAATCGGTCGTATGGATTCTGTGAAGCAATGACGTTACATGCCGGTGATCCCGGAGATTGTCTGCACTTCTTCCGTATATTGGAATTGCTCCTATTGGCACGATTTCCACATTTTTTTCAGAAATATTAGAGATTTCCACATATTCCACTTCCATGGCCCCTTCAAGGGTTATAAACGAGGTTACCTCTGCTTTTAAACCGTATCTTACTGACTTTCTGGAAAGCTTTTGCCACATAAAGCCAGCTTCCAGGATGCTTTCCTCCTGCTGGTCTGTGAACTTCTCCGCTTCCTGCCGTGCGGATTCCCCACATACAGACCAAATCCCCCATTTACCAGACTCTGCTTTTTTTTCAGGTTCTGAGCCGGTTTCCGTTGTGGTTTCTTCTTGCCCACTATATACGCGGCACCAGAAGTTCCTGGTATTGCGGTTATTATGCAGGTTTTCAATGCTTACCGGTTCCAGAAGGAAATGATTCTGATCCGTCTTGCAATCTCCACCCAGATTAGGCGTTATGCTGGACTTCAAACCTTTTTCACCGGCCATCGGCAGATATAGGCCACTGTAGTTTTCCGGGTTATGTATGATAAAGGTTCCGTTTTGGTCCTGAAATTCTATGTATTTCATCTTTTATTTCTCTCTTTCTGTTCCCATAATTATTCTTTTTTATAGCAAACGGACATGTCTGCTTACGCAGACATCACCATGAATAAAAGCCGATTGCTATAATTATTCAGAGATGATTCCCCCAATTTTACATATTATTTAAGAAAGATAAAGTTCCACTTCAGTCTCAGCCGACATTTCCTCCTGTGGAATGTAATTGCTCTCCATTTCCCTGCCATTCACCAGCAGCTTCTTAAACCCACTTTCAACATGTCCAGGATTTTTCACCACAATATGCAGGTGACAGCCACGGAAATCCTTTTCGATCTCAAATCCATCCCATTCCTTTGGTATGGATGGTGCGATCCGAAGTCCATAAAAATCAGGGCGCATTCCAAGAATTCCCTCCACGCATCCAACCATAACTGTAGATGCAGTTCCGGTAAGCCAGTGCACATGAGAGCGTCCAAAGTTCGGGCTTGCTTTGCCTTCTGTGAACTGTCCATAGCAATACGGCTCCAGTCTGCGGATCTGGGCTCTGTCATTCTGTGCGGCAGGAGCATTTTCCATAAAGTAACCAAACGCTCTTTCTCCATGTCCCATAAGTGCCTCTGCAAGAATGATCCAGCCCTGTGACTGGGAAAAAATCCCTGCATTCTCTTTCGTTCCTGCATTGTAGATAACAGCCAGTGCCCCCTCAAAGGCATGTGCATGATAAGGCGGATCCATAAGAATCGCACCATATTCCGTATTTAACCGTTCATAAACCTGCTCAAGTGCCTGCTCCGCCTGTTCTTTTTTGGCAAGTCCGCTGATTACCGCCCAGCTCTGGGGATTCAGCCACATATTCGCTTCTGGGTCTGTACGTTTCCCGATTACTTCTCCATTCTCTGTAAATCCACGGATAAACCGGTCTTCATTCCAGCAAAGCTTCTGGATCAGCTTTCCAAGCTTATCCTGGTTCTCATTCAGATACTCTATATATGCTTCATCCTTTTTGTACGCTGCAAACTCTTTCATGATCCTCATTGCATAATAGAACTGCAGTGCCACAAAAGTAGATTCCCCATCTTTTCCAAGTCTCAGACAGTCATTCCAGTCTGCATAAAGTCCTGCCGGCATTCCATGTTTTCCAAGATGATCCATGGAAAAACCAATCGCACGCTTCAGATGCTCATATACAGTTCCTTCATCTTTATTGGCAAAAGGAATCACTTCATCAATAAAGGACAGGTTTCCAGTTTCTGAAACATATTTATATACAGTTGGGAACAGCCACAAGGCATCATCTGCACGATAGGCCGGATGTCCGGTTTCCTGCACATAAGATGCATCATCCGGTGTATCCTCATGTCCTGGATTGTGCGTGAATTTCACCAGTGGAAGTCCGCCTCCATTGTCTACCTGCGCGGAAAGCATAAATCTTATTTTATCTGCTGCCATTTCCGGCGCCAGATGAATAACTCCCTGGATATCCTGTACCGTATCACGGTATCCATATCCATTGCGCAGACCACAATAAGTAAAGGACGCCGCTCTTGACCAGATAAATGTCATAAAACAGTTGTATGCATTCCAGGTATTGATCATTGTGTTAAATTCATTACTTGGAGTTTTAATCTGGAAATGCGAAAGCTGTCCATGCCAGTATCCGATCAGCTCTTCCAACTCTTTTCTGCACACTTCCTGACAATTTTCTTCATAATGAGCTATGATTTTCTCAGCTTCATTGTCCTTTTTCATCCCAACCAGAAAAGCAATTTCTTTGCTTTGTCCAGGTGCAAGCTTCAACACTGCCGTCAATGCACCACAGCTATTCTCATTGTAATTTCCCTGGCAATTCAGTCTGCCTGTGCTTACTCCGACCGGATTCCCATAACCATGATACCTTCCCAGAAACGCTTCTCTTTCCCCGCACCAGGAGTCCACCGGTACCCCTGCTAATCCAAGAAAACGGTCTGTTACATCCTTGTTATCAACTACTTCACCCTCATCAAGACAATCCAGATTCGCATGAATCATCTGACGCACACGATTTCCCCTGAACAACGTCCGCGTAATATACTGGGAGTACTGCAAATTCACCTGATCCTGCTCATAATTACTGTTGTTGGTAAATTCCGCATACCCCGTCACATTGATCTCCCGATCCCTATCCGAACAGTTTTCCACGCAAAGACTCCACACTTCATAAGACTGTCCCAAAGGTACATAATAACGGACCTCAGAATGAATTCCACTATAATCAGCCATCATTTTTGTATAAGCCGTACCATGATGACATTCACTCTTATACTTCTCAAGATCCTTTCCCACCGGCTGCCAGGAAGCAGACCAGAAATCCCCATTCTCATTATCCCTCAGATAAATATACCTTCCCGGCTCATCAAACTGATTAAAAATATATCTGAGAATCCGTCCATTCGCCCCCGACTTTGCGAAACTATATCCTCCCGCATTATTCGAAACAATCGCCCCATACTCCGGATCCCCCAGATAATTCACCCAAGGTGCCGGCGTATCCGGCCGCGTTATCACATATTCCCTTTTCTCATCATCAAAATATCCATATCTCATACCCAAATCCTCCTCGGCCCATACCCGGCCCCTATTTTCCCATATCATACCCCCTTTCTCCACTCCCATATACAAACCTCCCCCATAAAATGTCAAATCCATGACCTAACCGTCCCACCACTCCCCTTCGCCCTCCACCACCAGCGCAGCGTCCGCGTCCCTCCTTCTCCACTCCACCCTCCTCCCTTCCCGCACCTCACCGCCCTCCACCACCAGCGCAGCGTCCGCGTCCCTCCTTCTCCACTCCACCCTCCTCCCTTCCCGCACCTCACCGCCCTCCACCACCAGCGCAGCGCAGCGTCCGCGTCCCTCCTTCTCCTTCTTTTCTCCCCGTTCCGCCTCCCACCGCCAGCGCAGCATTCTCTCTTTCCATCCCCCCTCCTCCCTTCCCGCACCTCACCGCCCTCCACTACCAGCGCAGCGCAGCGTCCGCGTCCGCGTCCCTTGTACACGATTTTCCCGCCTTGAATACACAGCCGGGGGATGGTGCTGGGGCCGGGGGCTTCGTGGCGGGTTCTTGCAGGGACTTAGAGGGCTGGTGGTTACGTTGCCCAAAGATAAGGACACTGTCTGAGCTCCAACGGAGCGAGTTTGTCCTTATCTTTGGGCGCCCTTAGTAACCACCAGCCCTCTTAGACCCTGCAAGGTTCCTCCACCAGACCCCGGCGTACCTCATTCCACAACGCAAAAAAAGCACCCACCTCGCGGTGAGTGCTCTTCATTCTCATCTATTAAGCTAACTTGATCGGGTTGATCTTCACACCAGGTCCCATAGTCGGCGCAATAACAACGCTCTTTAAATACTGTCCCTTAAGTGTGCTAGGTCTAGCCTTAGCAATAGCTCCAATCAGCGTCTGGAAGTTGTCGCTTAACTGCTCCTCAGTAAAGGAAGCTTTACCGATCGGCACATGGATAATGTTTGATTTGTCAAGACGATACTCAATCTTACCAGCTTTGATATCATTGATAGCTTTTGTAACATCCATAGTTACTGTACCAGCCTTCGGGTTAGGCATTAAACCTTTCGGTCCAAGTACACGGCCAAGACGTCCAACTACACCCATCATATCTGGAGTTGCAACAACAACGTCGAAGTCAAGCCATCCTTCATTCTGGATCTTCGGAATAAGGTCCTCAGCGCCTACGAAATCAGCACCTGCAGCCTTAGCTTCCTCAGCTTTTGCATCCTTAGCGAATACAAGAACGCGAACAGTTTTACCTGTACCGTGTGGCAGAACTACTGCACCACGGATCTGCTGATCTGCATGACGTCCATCGCAGCCTGTGCGGATATGAACTTCGATAGTCTCGTCAAATTTGGCAACAGCAGCTTTTTTCACTAAGCTGATAGCTTCATCAGTATCGTATAATGTTGCGCGGTTTACTGCCTTAGCAGCTTCCACGTATTTCTTTCCTCGTTTCATTTCTATAACCTCCTGTGGTATTTGCGGGGAAAAGCCCTCCCACTTACTATTTGTGATTAATCAACTACTTCAATTCCCATACTTCTTGCAGTACCAGCAATCATGCTTGCTGCTGCTTCGATGGATGCTGCATTTAAGTCTTTCATCTTAAGCTGAGCGATTTCCTCAACCTGTGCTTTTGTAACTTTAGCAACTTTTGTCTTGTTCGGTACGCCGGAACCGGATTTAATGTTTGCAGCTTTCTTAAGAAGAACTGCAGCCGGCGGAGTTTTGGTTATGAAGCTGAAACTTCTATCTGCGTAAACAGTGATTACTACAGGAATGATCATACCATCCTGATCAGCTGTTCTTGCATTGAACTCTTTTGTAAACTGAACGATATTTACACCGTGCTGTCCAAGAGCCGGACCTACAGGTGGTGCTGGAGTTGCTTTACCAGCGGGAATCTGTAATTTGATATATCCTGTTACTTTCTTTGCCATTTTCGGCACCTCCTATGTGGTATTGGCGGGGGTATGTCCCTCCCACGATATTGTGTTACCTTTGTCTGTTACATTTTCTGAACTTCTGCGAAACTGATCACAACCGGTGTTTCGCGTCCAAACATCTCTACATTGATCGTTACAAGCTGCTTCTGCGCATTGATGGCAGTCACAATGCCTGTAGTCTCTTTCCAGGCTCCGCCTGTTACTACTACGGTATCGCCCTCAGCGAAATCAACGTGGACAGTCTCATCTTTGATGCCCAGCGGCTTCATTTCCTCTTCTGTGAGCGGTACAGGCTTGGATCCCGGACCAACAAACCCAGTCACTCCACGGGTATTCCGGACAACATACCAGGTATCGTCGTTCATGACCATGTTGATAAGAACATAGCTTGGGAACATTTTTCTCTGGACCTGCTTGGAAACACCATTACGCATCTCCACAACGTCTTCCAGAGGAACCCGTACTTCCAGAATCTGATCCTCAAGATGTCGGTTTTCAATTGTCTTCTCAATGTTGGCCTTTACCTTGTTCTCATAACCGGAATAGGTATGGACAACGTACCATTTTGCTTCTGACATACAATCACCTTTGTCCTTATTTGATTAAAAGATTAATGCATTCCAGAATGCCTGCATCCATCACACTGATGATCACACCGAGAATTACGGTTATGACAATAACAACAACTGACTGTTTCATCAGTGTATCGCGGTCTGTCCAGACAATTTTGTTGAACTCTGCCTTCAGCCCCTGGAACCAGGATTTCTTCGGCTCCTTAGCCTTGGCGGTCTTGCCTGCAGATTTTTCTTTTTCTTGCATAGCCTAACCTCACAATCTAAAGTGACTATTTTGTTTCCTTGTGCATTGTGTGTCTCTGGCAGAACTTACAATATTTCTTGGTTTCCATTCTCTCAGGATGGTTCTTTTTCTCCTTGGTCATATTGTAGTTACGCTGCTTGCACTCTGTACATGCTAATGTAATCCTAACGCGCACAACTTCCACCTCCAGTGTTTTCATTTGCATGGTCTTCAATCGCCTTTACAGTGTATCCGCCACCGCTTTTCAGGCATAAAAAAAAGACCTAACTTCCATGTCGCTTGTACAGTTTACCACACAGCGGACATATCCGTCAAGTCTTTTGCATATAATTCTTCATGATTTTTGAGGCAAAAAGTTACTGTTTTATAATATCTGTAAAGCCTTTCTGCATCAAAATAAAATCCGTTTCATTACAGACTGAAAAAATATAATCTTCGAATTCTATTGTCTTAAAAAAGCATTGTTTTTCTGAAGATTTTCCTAGTGTAAAGCCATCTGCTGTCCGGATTATTTCGAAGGAATCAAGGGGCAGACTCATTCCTTTACCTGTCATTTTCATATAGCTTTCTTTTAATGTCCAAAGTGTAAAAAAAGCCTTATTCTTGTCAGACGCATATTTTATATACTCATATTCTCCCGGGGTAAAATAATGCTCCGCAATCTCAAGTGGCGCATTCTCTGCTTTTTCAATATCGCACCCCACTTCATGGTCTGACAGGACTCCTACAACAAAATCGCCTGCGTGAGACACATTAAAATAGATCTTCTGCTTTTCCGCCACAGGCTTCCCATTTTCACCGTACTTCAGATCGTTTTCCGAAAGCCCGTTTTCATTTAAGATCTTTTTGATAATGATTCCTGCGCCAAGGCTTCTTTTACGGTCATCCGGTCTGTGATACCGGATGACCTTTTTTCTTCTTTCCGGCCCTGCCAGTTCCAGAAATCTTTCATTTTGCAAAGGATCTTCAAGATTATTAATATTGATTCTGTATAATTTCATTTTTGGTAACATTCAGCACAGGCTCACTTCTCCATTTAGGTGATAAATATGGTGTTTTGAAAAAACTAAGCAGTAAATTCCAGGCTTAAAATATTTTTCCCTTCTATATTACTGTAGTCAATATGGGAGCACAATTCTTTTACAAGGTTGATTCCCATTCCCCCCAGGTCAAAATCCTCGAAATCCTTTTCGATTTTGCTTTCCAAGGGATTAAATGCAATTCCATTGTCTGTGAAAGTGATCGTTACCTTATCTGTATTCTTAATACAACAAAACTGTATCCACTTTGCTCCGGAATAATTTGTAATATTGGAAAAAATCTCGTCACATGCAAGAAAAATTTTCTTCTTTATTCCATTTTCAACCGGAATCTCAAAGATACACGCTTTTATTCTTTCAAGTTCTGACAAATCACAGGACAGTTCCAGATATTTTTCTTTTTCGTTACCAGACATTGTAACCTCATCTCCCTGTTCCGTTTTATTGTTTCTGTTTACGATCCCGATTCATAACCGTTTCGCCAAGTTCAGAAATCATATGTTCACACGATTCAGGCTGCCTTTTATAAATAATTAATTGCTTCGTCTCTCAATATCAATTTTCTGGTCGAATCCGGTAAGGCTGAAAACGTCAAATACTTCATCCGAAACATTGATAATTTTGAAGCCGTCCTTGCCAGCCATTTTTTGTATGCAGCGATCACCAGACGCAGTCCTGCTGAAGAAATATATTCCAGCGCAGCAAAATCAAATACAAGACTGGTAATATCCCCGCCAAGAGCTGAAAGCTCTTTTTCCAGCTGAGGTGCAGTCTGGGTATCCAGCCATCCGCTGATTTCCATAGTCATTTTGCTTCCTTCTGTTTTGCTTACGATTTCCATTTGTATTTCCTCCTCTTAATCAGCTGCTATTTTGCAGTAATTCGCTTTATAATAATTTTTCTTCCTGTGAAAGTATTGTACTATTATGATTAATCAAAAAATGCAAGTCTGTCAAGTGCTTCTATTGCACTTTCCAGATATCTGTCATCTGTAACAGGCCATTTATAATCCAGTCTGTAAAGAACCTGTGCAGTAAACCGGTTGCTGTAATCCAGAGTGTAAATCTCATTCTCATTATGTGCCGTGTATGCGATAAGTCCGGAAACAACATCGGAGTCTTCACTGTTCTTTGCAAATTCCTTTACAGCGTTCTCGAATTCATCATCTTTTACAATATCAAGGTCAAATCCATAATTACGCATTGCATAGATCAGATCCGCCATATAAATATGGTGACTGTTGCATGCATGGAATACGGTAAATCTTCTGTCCGTCTGTACAAGCCTAAGTACCGCAAGTGCAGTGCAGTCAATTGGAGAAAGCTCTGCGATTTCATGCATACCGCCGATCGGGAATTTTCCAACAGCTTTATAACCTCTCAGACTGCGTAAGAATCCGTTTGTAATAAAGTTGATCTGGAATTCACCGTCGGAATTTCTGCTCATCAGATTTCCTACACGGATGATTTTGCCGTCAAGGCCGGCAGAAACAGCTTCCAGCACTGCCCTTTCAGCAAGGAATTTGGTGCGGATGTACTCGTTGGTAATATTCTGTCCAATATACAGATCATTTTCACAGAAAACCCTGGACATTGGCGGAACACCATCAGAGCCTTCCCCTGCAACAGAAACCGTGGAAATCTGGATCAGCCTGCGGCCATTATTTTTACAGAATTCAATCAGATTTTCAACTCCATGTACATTTATCTTTTCAAGTACATCTCCTGCTGCAAAGTGCTTCACACAGGCAGCGCAGTTGATAATGGTACTGAATTTATAGTCTGCAAATTTTTCCACCTGTTCTTTCGAGGTAATGTCTCCATCTACACAGATGATACGGTTCCTGAAGAGCTCCTGGCATGGATTATCGAAATAATACATCAACATATGCATCATTCGTTTCTCCATGGATTCATATTTACCCTTCCTTACCAGACAGTAAACCTTACCGTCATAATTGTCAAGATACGCTTTCAGAATATGAATACCCAGGAAGCCGGTTGCACCTGTGATCATAATATCGCCCAGCTGTTCCTTTGTTACCCGGTCAATATTTTCTTCCACGTTTCCACTGATAACGCTTTGGATCCTGTTGTAATTATAATCTGCAAATTCATTTCCACTCTGTGAATTTTCAAATGCCTCGCTATTGTCCACAATCGCCGCAAGCTCACGGATCGTAGGATATTTGAAAATATCCGCATATACAATGGAAATATTCTTGGAAAGACACATAACGGCAACCTTTGATGCGGTAAGTGAGGAACCTCCAATTTCAAAGAAATTATCCTCGATTCCTACCTTTTCAATCCCCAGTGCTTTTTCAAAAATCTCGCAAAGTGTTCTCTGAACCGTGGTAACCGGCTCTACATAATCCGCATTTGCTGCCGTGGTGATCTCTGGCATTGGAAGCGCCTTTTTGTCAATCTTGCCGCCTGGAGTGATCGGCAGCTCATCAATATGAACGAAAAAGGACGGCATCATGTAATCTGGGATAAGCGGCTCCAGGAAGGTCTTAAGCTGGTCATCCGGAATACTTTCGCCTGTATAATAAGCGGTTATATACTTGTTTCCACCTTTTTCAACCACCGTAACTGCAGCACCCTTAACAAGCTCATGCTTCAGAACGGCACCTTCGATTTCCCCAAGCTCAACACGGTATCCTCTTATTTTTACCTGGGAATCAATTCTTCCAATATATTCTATGTTTCCGTCACCTTTCATACGGACCATGTCACCGGTTCTGTAAAGGCGCTTGTCCTCCTCACATACAGAGAATGGATTTTCCACAAATACGGAGGCTGTTTTCTCCGGAAGATTATGATATCCCCTTGCGATCTGCCGGCCGGCATGGCAAAGCTCACCAGATGCTCCCACCGGAAGTCTGTTCAGGTTTTCGTCAACAATATAGCTGCGAATGTTCCGCTGGGATTTTCCGATCGGTATATTGTCATACTGTCTGTCAACCCAGAACTCTGTAGAAGATACTGTATTCTCGGTAGGACCGTAACCATTGATCATCTGGTAGGTTCTTTCCCGGTAATACTTGAATTTTTCGCCGCCCAGTGTAACGAATCTAAGTGCCGGGGCATCGTCAAGAAGCTCTGCAACCAGCTCACCCATCTGGGTTGGGAATGTTGCTGTTGTGATTTTTTCATCTTTTATGAATTTTCCAACCGCAACTGCATCTTTTCGTATGCTCTCTGGAAGGATATACAGTACTGCGCCTGCTGTAAGTGGGGCAAACAGATCTATCACCGATGCGTCAAAGCAGAAGCTTGCAAATTCTGCCACAATATCATCCAGTGTAAGTTTTCTTGTTATAAGGATATACTCAATCAGGTTCAGCAGATTCCTCTGCTCCAGCATAACACCTTTTGGTTTGCCTGTTGAACCGGATGTATAAATCATATAGGCAAGGTTCTCAGGAGCCGGAGGTGTAAGCTCTACAGAAAGTTCGAAATCTTCTGCTTCCTCTGCCACTTCGTCAAGGCTGATGATATTTTGGTCATAGAAGCCCACAAGACTGCGGTAACGGTTTATTACAAGCAGGTTTTCGGCGCCAGAATCCTTCAGCATGTACTCGATTCTGCTCTGGGGATATTCCGGATCAAGCGGAACATATGCTCCGCCTGCTTTCATAACGCCCACATATGCTACGGCAAATTCCTTTGTTCTTCCACACAGAATGCCTGCTGCCTTCTCCCTTCCAAATCCATTTTCGGTAAGCTTCTGTGCAACGTAATCCGACATCTTGTCCAGTTCTTTGTAGGTGATCTCGCCCATTCCGTCTCTGACTGCCGGTCTGTCCGGATATTTTTCCACAGCTTCCCGGAACAGATCTACAAAGGTCTTTCCAGCATGGAACGGATCATCCTCCATCCTTGTCTCTTCTTCAAACATAAGCCGGATGTCTGACGGATCACATTCCCTGAGGATTCCATCCGCTGTAGCTTCAAGGTTGTCAGCAAGATATTGAATGGTCTCCTCGTTATACATATCCCCTCTGTATTCAATCTCAAAGACAAATTTATTTCTTTCAATTGAAATACTGATGGAAACAGGTGCCTTCGCCATATTTAACTGAACAGGCTCTTCCTTTGCATATTCCCCGCCGATGTTATCAAATGCAAAATTATCTCCCTGATAGATGACCATTGCGTCTGCTTTGATGTTAAACTCATGGCTGATCTGTGAGAACGGATAAATATCATTGTTCATGGAATTGATCAGCTGCTGCTGGACATCATTCAGACAGTCCTCCGTGCTGCCTGAGAAATCACAGTAAACAGGAAGTGTCTTAACAAGCATACCAACGGTATCGGAAAGCCTGGAATCGTTTCTGCCATGATAAATCGTGGTAAACACAGCATCCTTCCTGAAATTGTATTTTCCAAGTGTGATACCAAAAGCGGAAATGAAAAATACATTTTCCGTAATTCCATGCTTCTTACAGAAAGCCTTCACATCCTGTACAGTAAATTCACTGGTCTCTCTGTGATAAAGCTCTGCTGTTGGAACCGGCCCGTTTTTATCCGGGTAGAAGTTTATACTTCCACCTGCTTTTTCAAAAATGGATCTGTAGTAATCCTCTGCATTCTTATATGTCTCACCAGCCAGCGCATCCCGGTTATCAAGGGCAAGGTCATAGGAAGTATAGACTTCCGTTTCAAGCGTTTCTCCACTGTAGGCCCTGTTGATATCATTAATGATAATGCCCAGGGATGTACCGTCAGCAATAATGTGGTGAATGTCAAGGAACAGATAATTTCCATCACAGGTTCTGTAAATCTCGAAGCGGAAAAGCTGTTCGTTAAACAGCATGTACGGACGAACCAGGTTTTCTTTGTTCATTCCGTTTATGATCTGTGTTTTATAGGCCAGGGCATCATCACGTTTCTGAAGAACCTCTCCTTCTTCGCTCATAAAGAGACGGGTCTTCAGATAAGGATGTGCCGCAACTGTACTGTCAATAGCCCTCGCAAGCTTGTCCAGATCTACCTTTTTGTCCAGCTTCAGAAGATATGGAATGTTGTAAATGGTGGATCCCATATTGGCAGTACACTCAATGAAAATTCCCTCCTGGGTATTGGTAAGAGGATAATTTTCCTGTATTTCTCTTGTTGTTTCTTTTCCCGCAGTTTTGACAAAGCCCTCCAGCAGCTGAATGGTCGGATTGCTCTTGATATCTGATGTTTTGATGACAATGTCAAAGGCTTTTGAAATCAGAATGTTCAGCTTGATGGCACTGATGGAGGTCAGTCCTGCTTCATAAACATCTGTGGTGATTCCAAATTCCGTATAACCCAGTAACTCTGCAATGCAGTCAAATAATTTCTGCTGGGTCTCATTCTGTGGCGGAATGATCTCTGCCACTTTTCTCTCAGGCATCGGAAGCGCCTTTTTGTTCACCTTCTGATTCTGGTTCAGCGGTATTTCGTCAATCTGCATGGTAACAGCAGGTACCATATATGCAGGCTTCGTTTCTTTGATAAATGCATTTAATCCATTTATGTCAACTTCGCTGTCAGATACCACATAGGCAGCAATGTACTTACCGCCGCCAGCTTCATCAAATGCAACTACCGTTGCATCCTTTATGCCTTTGTATCTTCTTATGACTTCCTCAACCTCTGAAAGCTCAATTCGGAAGCCTCTGATCTTAACCTGGGAATCTTTTCTGCCGATGATCTGGATATTTCCATCCGGAAGATATCTTGCAACATCACCGGAATGGTACAGCACTTCATAGCCTTCTGTAGCATCATAAATATTTTTCGTGTAAACCTCAGCGGTTTTCTCCGGTTTATTAAGATATCCTCTGGAAACCTGTAAGCCGGAAATCATCAACTCGCCACAGGCACCGTATGGCAGCAAATGCCCGAATTTATCGGTTATATAAAGCTTGAAATTGTCAAGTGCCTTTCCGATCGGTACGTTGGAATAATATTTATCTATTTCAAATATGGTGGTAAAAATCGTACATTCGGTAGGTCCATATATTTATTATCAACCGGTACGGTAATACTGGTGACAATTCCAGGGAAACTGTTTATTACTTCTTCAATTTCTCCAAGCTCGATTCGCAGGCCGCGAAGCTTGATCTGATTATCAATTCTTCCGAAAAATTCAATCTCGCCATCCTGGTTGATCTTTGCAAGGTCGCCTGTTTTGTATGCCCGTTCTCCATTCAGTTCAATAAAAACCTGGGCTGTTTTTTCAGGCAGATTAATATAGCCCCTGCCGACTCCCAGACCGGCAACTACAAGCTCTCCTGTTTCCCCGTCCGGAAGGACTTTATTCTCTTTGTCCACCACGTAGACCTTAACATTCCCATTTGGCGCACCAATGGTAATATTTTTGCCTTCGGTAATTACCTTCATGGTACAGCTTATGGTTGTCTCCGTCGGTCCATAGCCATTCATAATATAGGCATCCGGATTCACCAGACGGATTTTATCATAGAGAGCAGGTGGAAAAGCCTCTGCCCCTACATCAAAAACCTTAATTCTGGAAGCAGCTTCCCGCAGCTGCGGCAGGTCGATCATATTGGACAGATAGGTCTGTGTTGTGGTCATAATATCCACATTGTTTTTTACAATTAAATCACCAAGCATGACTGGATTCAGAATCTCTTCGTCACTTGCGATCACCGCAGTAAGCCCGTTTGTGAGAGGAATAAATTCCTCCAGTACAGATACGTCAAATGTCATAGCAGCCATGGAAAGAGAAACACTGCCTCGGCTTACATAGCCATAGGTTTCTCCATTCCTTGGATCTGGATTTACGAAGTTCGCAAGATTAATATGCTCGATCATAACCCCTTTGGGTTTGCCAGTGGAGCCGGAGGTATAGATACAATAGCAAAGGTCATGTTCTTTAATTTCGGTATCCGGGTTTCCGGTATTTTCGTTTTCAAGCAGTTCCGAAAGCAAGAGTACGGTGCCGGAAAGCCTGGAAAATAATTCCCCTCGTTCCTCCGCGATTTCCTTGGTTGTGATAATAAAAGGCACACCGGCATCTTCGAAAATAAACTGGATTCTGTCGTCCGGATAGTCAGGAGCTGCAACAGCAAACGCACCTCCGGATTTTAAAATGCCCTGCCGTACCGCATAGAAATCACAGCAGCGTTCAAGTACCACACCCACGATTTTCTCGCGGCCAACACCTTTTTCAATAAGTGAATTGGCAATTTTGTTTGCTCTTTCATTTAGCTGGGCATAAGTAAGGCTTTCCTTACCAGAAACCACAGCACATTTGTCAGGATGAAGCCGCACCTGCTCTTCAAACAGTCTCGTTACAGGTTGAAACGCAAAATCAAAATTGCTTCTTTCGTTGATCACAGACATTTTCCTGCACCTCCTAAAACGATATTATGGTATTGTTCATATCAATTGCACGGATATAATCCATGGATTTGGAAATCTTTTTCACCAGCTCGATTCCGTGGATATCAAAATCCTGATGGTCATAGCTGTATTCCAGCGGATTAAAATTAATTCCGTTATCTCTGATTCTTAAGCGGCAGATATCATCCTCCAGACAAAGATTAATGTCGATCCAGTTGGAGGTTTTTCCACCAAATTTAATAATATTCACGGTCATCTCTTCTGCACATACAGCAGCAAGATTTGCACGTTTTCCGGATACCCCATTTTCTTTACAGAAATCCATAATCTTTCTATTAACTGCCCCAGCTTCTTCCATGGTGCTTTTAATGGAAAAATCCAGATTGATTCCAGGATTTTTGTCCGGAACAATATAAAAGGTGGAATTTTTATGTTTCAATCTTCGGAAAATCCAGGCTGCGATCACGGTTATCAGCTCAGTAGCAACAAATCCTACCGCAATTCCATTGATGCCGATTCCGTCAATCTGCTTCCAAAGATAAATTCCCACAAATGTAGCCGGTAAAACTGCCACTGCATTTTCAAGAAATGTAACAAAGCTTGCGATTGCTGTTTCTTCAATAGATTCGTAGTAACTTACTATGAATTTATTCCAGAGATAAGGAATTACACAGAAAGCAAAAATACGCAGCGCATGAACCATCTGTCTGCCCAGTTCTCTGCCGCCGCTTCCAAAGAGAACAGTGATCTGTTCGGTAAACAGCATGATAAGCACAAAGATAACGGCCAGCACAATATAACTGTATTCCAGCATCTTTTTACAGAGGACACGGATTCCCACGTAATCCTTCTCTCCAAAAAGAATCCCTGCAACATTGGGAATCACGCCAATGATTCCGCCTGTAAGCATTTCCACGATCAGCAGAACATTGTCACAGACTGTGAATACTGCCATACCATCTTCCCCGATCTGATTCATAATGATCGTATTCAGACCAAAGGCTTTTATAAAATTGGCAGCCATAAAAACCAGCATGGGAACTCCTGTTACCACTGCTTCTTTGATTATCACGAAATCCTTTGCCTGCAGCCGGACAAAGCATAGATTCCGTTTCTCAGAGCGAACGTAAAACAGGAACACCACCATGGCAAGCAGAAAACCAAGTACCGTTGATAAGGACGCACCTGAGATTCCAAGAGGAGTAAATCTGAGGAATATGTAATCTAATATAAGATTCAGCACATTTGCTGCGATCAGATATACAGATGCAAGCTCCGGATGATTTTCCACCCCAAGGTAGTTTACCATCAACAGACCAATTCCAATTACCGGAGCACCAAACATACTAATGCGGATATAATCTCTTGTGTAAGTTGTCAGAATTCCATCCCCTGGTACCAGAAGTCTGGAAACAGGGGCTGCCGCGGAAAATGCACAGATGGAAAAAAGAATGCCGACCACAAGTGTCACTAAGAAAGTGGCTGTGAACAGCTTCGAAGCACTTTCCTTATCACGTTTTCCCAGCATATTTCCAACTGCTATGGAACCTCCTACACCAAGACAGTAACCTGTGAGCTGGACTATGGTCTCAACAGGAAGGCTCATTGTAACTGCCGACATGGCCTCTACGCCAATCAAATTACTTACCAGAATCGTGTCCACAATGTTTCCCAGCTGAAGTGCCAGCGACATCATAATCCCTGGAATGATATACTTGTTCAGCTTTGCATTCAGCAATCTGTTGTTTCTTTTTTCCACTGCTGCATCTCCTTTCGCCTTTGCAAAATATAACGAAATGAAACCAAGGCTTCCCTTATCATTTATACTTAGCCAAAAGCATTTTGTATTTTAATCCTCATAAGGAAAAAGGGGCTGCCAATATGGCAGCCCCCATATGTTATGGAGTAATTATAGCAATAAATAAGTCTTTTTTCTGATGCAGGGAACGAATCGAGAGCTTAGGGAACGAAATATATCAGAATATTTTTTCAGGCAAGCTCTTCTGCCCTGTGACAGGCTACCTGATGTCCTTTTTCCACCTCATGCATTGCCGGAATTTCCTGCTTGCACCGGTCTGTGGCATAAGGACAACGGGTATGGAATTTACATCCGCTTGGCGGATTATAGGCACTTGGCACATCCCCTTCCAGAATGATCCTCTGGCGCTTCTTCTTCACATCCGGAAGAGGAATCGCGGAAAGAAGAGCCTTTGTATAGGGATGCATCGGGTTGGAATAAAGCTGGGCTTTTTCGGCAACCTCTGCCACACTTCCAAGATACATAACTGCGATCCGGTCACTGATATGGCGGACCACGCTCAGGTCATGGGAAATGAACAGATAAGTCAGATTTTTCTTCTGCTGCATATTTCTCATAAGGTTCAGAACCTGGGCACGAACTGATACATCCAGGGCAGAAACAGCCTCATCACAGACAACAAATTCCGGATTCAGGATCAGTGCCCTGGCGATTCCGATTCGCTGTCTCTGTCCACCGGAAAACTCATGGGGAAAACGGTTCAGATACTGTTTATCAAGACCAACCTCCTGAAGGATCTCTTCCACCATTTCCCGGCGCTCTGCCTTGGTACCAACCTTGTACACCTCAAGAGGTGCACTGATCAGATCGTAAACTGTCATTCTGGGATTCAGGGAGCTGTACGGATCCTGGAAAATAATCTGCAGCTTCCGGCGCATTTCCCACATTTTCTTTTTGTCATATGTAAGAAGATCCTCTCCATTGTACAGCACCTGTCCTTCTGTTGCCGGAATCAGACGGAGGATCGTTCTTCCCAGAGTGGATTTTCCACAACCGGACTCTCCTACCAGTCCCAGAGTCTCCCCTTTCTTTACAGAAAGACTGACATGGTCAACTGCTTTTACTACGGATGGCTGACGGTTCAGAAGACCTTTTTTTGCCGTAAAATATTTGGATAAATCTTTCGTTTCCAACAAAATATTCGTATTCTCACTCATTCTTTCTCACCCTCGTATCTGAAGCAGCTTACCAGTGAATTTCCAGCATGGTAAACGCCTGGTTTTTCTTTCATACAACGATCCTTGTGATATGGACATCTGGGGGCAAAGCGGCAGCCTGCCGGCATTGCATCCGGCGCAGGGACGGTTCCCTCAATGGTATTCAGCATTTCCACATCCTCATCCAGCCTTGGGATTGAATTCAGAAGTCCCTGTGTGTATGGGTGCTTCGGTCTTTCGAAAATATCCTCGATACTGCCGTATTCCACTGCTTTTCCTGCATAGAGAACAAGAACATCATCCGCAGTCTCCGCGACCACGCCCATGTCATGGGTAATCAGCATGATAGCAGTTCCCATTTTTTCCCGGAGTTCACACATCAGCTCCAGAATCTGTGCCTGAATGGTTACATCCAGGGCAGTGGTGGGCTCATCTGCGATAAGAAGCCTTGGTTCGCAGGAAACCGCCATAGCAATCATAACTCTCTGGCGCATACCACCGGAAAGTTGGTGGGGATATTCCTTCATTCTTTTCTCCGGTGCTGCGATTCCCACACGCTTCAGCACATCCACAGCTCTCGTCCAGGCTTCCTTCTTATTGCAATTCTGGTGAAGCATGATCGGCTCCATCAGCTGGTTTCCAATGGTCAGCGTGGGGTTCAGGGCAGTCATGGGGTCCTGGAAGATCATGGCAATATCATTTCCTCTGATCTTGCACATCTCCTTCTCCGGAAGTCCTACCAGTTCTTTTCCGTCCAGCTTGATGCTGCCGCCGGAAATCCGGGCATTGCTGCTAAGAAGCTGAAGGATAGACATGGAGGTAACACTCTTTCCACATCCGGACTCTCCTACGATTCCAAGGATCCTGCCTTTTTCCACGGAAAAGCTTACGCCGTCAACAGCTGTATTGATTCCTTTTTTTGTCTGAAACTGTACCTGTAAATTCTCTACTGAAAGCAAAGATGCCATAACTGCACTCCTTTTTCTAAGCTGTAACTATTCAAATCCAGCTACAAAATAAATAACTATAAACTGCGTCTCTGCGATAAGCTTCGCAGACAAGTAAATGGTCTGGAATCCTTGGTTCCAGACAAATCCCGCAATCCGCCAAGCATGGGAAAGGTGCCACTGTTCACAAAAACGGAAAAGTTTCTGTATTCTCTCATGTTTGGCGCGTTCCAGGATTTTTCTGATTTCTTTCATTCATGGACATATCATGCTTCCGGCCGGCACTGCCTGTGCCCGCCAGGAAGCATGTCCCACTTTACGGTATATTTGTCCGAAGACCAATATAACACGCTTTATTGCTCTTTATTACTCTTTATCCCACTCCCAGGAAGACCAGTTCAGACCATTGAAGTCTGCAACGTTCAGGTTCTTCATGCTCTTGTTGTAAGCAGTGAGAAGGTTCTTTGTGTATAAGTATCCCATAGCAGCTTTTTCTACAACTTTTTCCTGATACTCATCAAAGTATGGTTTTCTTGCCTCAAAGGTCAGCTCTGCATTTCCTTTGTCGATCAGATCTGAAAGCTCTGTATCCTGAAGCTGGCAGAAGTTGCAGGAGCTTCCTGGATAGATCATCTCACGGCTCTCACTTGGATCCAGAGTTCCGCCGGAACCAATGATTCCAAGGTCATGCTCACCGTCAAGCATACGGCTCATCAGTGTCGCAAAGTCCATCTGCTCGATTTCTACCTTTACGCCAACATTTGCAAGATCCTGTACGATCAGGGCTGCACATCTCTCTGTAATGCTGCTTCCGGAAGAAATGAAGAATTTCAGTGTCTGGTCAGCCGGGAATCCAGCTTCTGCAAGCATCTCTTTTGCCTTTTCAGGATCGTACTGAACCTGTACTTTGTCATTGTAATATGGACTTACCGGTGCGATCGGGGTCATGATAGGAGTTCCTTCTCCCATGAGAAGACCATTTATCAGTACGTCACGGTTGATTGCCATGTTCAGTGCCTGACGGACTTCCTGTGTAAGATACTCCTTCTGGGTATTGAAGATCAGAGTAGAATAGGAAGTTGTAGGAACAGACTCTGTTACCAGGTTGTCCTGGGATTTCGCTGTTTCCCAGTCATCGGTAAGTACGGAACCGAATCCGATCATGTCAAGCTCGCCGTTCATAAGACCGGAAAGAACGTTTGCAGGCGGTACTACACGGATGATAAGACGGTCGATCTTCGGAGCGCCAAGATAATAGTTTTCGTTCTTTGTGAACTCCATACGCTCACCGTTGATCTCGCTGTCATAGATGAATGGGCCGGAACCAACCGGATTTGCCCAAAGGTCAGGGGCGTTGATCTCTTCTGCTGTTTTTCCCTCAAACACATGCTTCGGGATAATGAAAACAGTGTCGATATCCTGAAGGAATGTGTCCGGATACATAGCTTCTTTTAATTTGAAGGTTACTTCGTATTCGCTGTCTGCTGTTACTTCGATGGAATCCTCGGAAAGCTCTGCACCGGAATCATCAACACCTGCGATATACTCCAGGTGGTAACGGCTCTTTGCGTCTACAGAAGGATCAGAATACATCTGATAGCTGAATACAACATCGTCTGCTGTTACAGGCTCGCCATCAGACCATACTGCGTCCTCATGGAGCTTGAAGGTTACTGCATCACTGGCATCGTTTACTGTCCAGGATTCTGCAAGACGTCCCTCGATGGTTCCGTCTGCGTTTGTCTGTGTCAGACGGTCATAGATCTGGTCACAGATAAAACGGGTGTAGTTGCTGGTGGTGTTCAGCGGCATCATGGTATCCCATGCCTGGTCCATAGCTGCAGTTACCACTTTTTCTTCTGCCTCAGCGGCTGCAGGTACAGCAGAAGCTGCCACCATGCTTCCGGCAAGCAGAAGTGCTGCTGCTTTTTTCATGTTGAATTTCATAGGTTCCTCCTTTTTGCCCGTAGGCATATTTTTTTACCGTTACAGCTCACACCATGAACCGTAACTTTAAATCTTAATTTTCGGGTCTAAGGCATCGCGGATACCGTCGCCCAGGAAATTAATACTTAACACAGTGATCAGAAGTGCAAGTCCCGGCGGGAGCCAGATCCATAACTTCTGGGAAAGCACAGTGATGGACTGTGCATCATAGAGCATATTTCCCCAGCTTGCTCCCGGCGGCTGTACACCCATGCCAAGGAAGCTTAAGGAAGATTCGGAAAGGATGGCACTTGCCATCTGGAATGTAATTGCGATCAGAATCGGGGCAAAAGAGTTTGGAAGTACATATTTTGTCACGATTTTGAAATTGGAGGTTCCGATTGCTCTCGCAGATTCTACATACTCTTTCTCCGATACAGAAAGTACATTTGCATAGATCAGTCTGGCGAACTGGGTCCAGCCGAGCACACCGATCACACAGGTTACCGACCAGACGGACGGTCCGAGAACTGCAACCAGTACCAGGATCAATACAATTGACGGGAAAGACATGAAAATATCTGCAATTCGCATAATGATTGCTTCTGCCTTTCCTCTGGCATAACCAGCAACCAATCCAAGGGGTACACCGATGGCACAGCTGATCAGTGTGGAAACAAATCCAACCAGCAGGGAGGTTCTTCCACCATACATCAGGCGGGCAAAAACATCACGTCCGATGGCATCTGTTCCAAGGATATGTGCGCCGCCCGGTGCTACTGAGAAAGCCGTGTAATCAGAGGTATAAGGATCCAGGTTCAGTATGATCGGAAGAAAAACCACCATCAGGATTTCTACGATCAGGACTACCAGACCTGCCATAGCCATTTTATGTTCTTTCAGTTTATCAAGTACCTCGGAAAGATAGCTTACGTTTTCATTTTTCTGTTTTTTCATTTCTGTCTTCTATCCTCCCTTATTTATAGCTGATTCTCGGATCCAGGATTCCGTATGCCACATCCGTAAGAATATTGGCAATCAGTACTGCGGCTGCGATCATAACCGTAATTCCCATGATAACCGGATAATCCCTGCCATTAATGGCGGTTACCATAAGGGAACCGATTCCCGGCCATCCGAAAACCTGCTCTGTTACTACCGCTCCACCTACGATGGACGGAATGGACATTCCCACTACCGTAACAACAGGCGTAAGAGCGTTTTTCAGAGCATGTTTCATGATCACCTTCCATTTGCCAAGACCTTTGGACTTGGCGGTACGGATATAATCGTCCTGCATGACCTCAAGCATACTGCTTCGCATATGTCTCACCCAGCCACCGATCTGCTGGAAAGAAAGAACCAGACAAGGTAAGATTATGTGTTTCATCAGATCCCCGAAGGTATGGACTCCGCTGGAGCTGTACATTCCGCCAGATGGCAGAATATTGAACACGATGGCAAACAGGTAAATAAATACCAGACCAACAAAGAAGTTTGGCGTAGCCATCATCAGCATGGAAAGTCCACCGGAGAAATAATCTCTCTTGGAGTTTGGCTTGGATGCTGCAAAAATTCCAAGAGGAATGGAAACGATCAATGACAGTACAATGGAGCTTGCTGCCAGGATCGCAGTTGCAGGAAGTCTCTCCAATATCATAGCCGCCACCGGACGCTGGGTACTATAGGAAAATCCCAGATTTCCCGTAAGCAGCTGCTTCAGCCAGGTAAAATACTGGACGATCACCGGCCGATCCAGTCCCAACGCCACTCTCTTACGCTCCAGCTCTGCCGGGGTAATTCCCGGATCAGCCAGAAGTGCATCCAGCGGGGAGCCGGGTGCCAGATTCAGAATAAAATATGCAAGTATGGTGATTCCGAAAAAAGTGGGAATGGCGATCAGTATTCTTTTTAATATGTATTTCCACTTCATAATGTTTTCTCTTCATCTCCTTTTCCAACCATAATCCGGATGATTTCCTTATCCGTCTCGCACATGCCGTCTTTCGCCAGCTGGCCTACGTTACGGATGGTATTCTCTACTCCACGGGTAACGATTCCGTCTCCTCCATAGAACTGCTGCCCCTGTATATACATCTCGTAGCCCATGATTCCAGCGTCAACTGCAGCAGAAATCTTGGCTGCACAGGAAGCTTTCGCCCCATCACAGATGATTCCGGAAACAATTGCCAAAGAATTCACGACTGTATGTGCAATTACCTCATAATCGCCTCCATAAAGGTAAGCGATTCCGGCGCCACTTCCACAGCCTGCACTGACAGCGCCGCAATAAGCGGAAAGGGTTCCGATACCGGTTTTCAGATGAATGGTCACAAGATTGGAAATGACCAGTGCCCGAAGCATTTTCTCATGGGAAACCTGTAATTCCTTAGCAAATTCAATGACCGGAATGCTGGCCGTCATGCCCTGGTTGCCACTGCCGGAATTGATCACAACCGGAAGCTCACAGCCGTTCATTCTAGCGTCAGAACCAGCCGCAGCCTTTGCCCTGGCACGGATCTTAATGTTATCTCCATAGGTATGAAGGAGCACTTTTCCAATGTTTGCCCCATAATTTCCCCGAAGGCCTTCTTCTGAGATAGCCATATTATAGCGGATCTGACGCTCCAGAACCTCTTTCACATCTTCCACATCCACAGAATTGGCAAAATCAATAATATCTTCTATATTTAATATAGAATGATCGGTCTTCGTCTCTTTCCTGTCGGAACAGTCTGTCTTCTGGAAAACAGGCTGGCCGTTTTTCTCAACCAGGATAATATTGGTATGGGTGTCTACAATGCGGACACGGGCATTCTCATTCCCTTTCCCCACTGTCACATCAATTTCAAACACATAGCCATTAGATGCCGGTGTAATCTTTGGCTTCACCTGTTCCATATAAGCCTTGATTTCTTCTTTCTGTCCAGGGGTCACACCTGCGATCACTTCCAGAAGTGCTTCCGCATCTCCGGCGATCACACCTGCGCACAGGGCTGCTGCAATTCCCCGCATTCCTCCTGTGTTTGGAACAATAACGCTTTTTACATTCTTGATAATGTTCCCGCTTACTTTAATATCCAGAGTCTCTGGCAAACAGCCAAGGGTTTTCCTTGCCACGGCGCCTGCATAGGCAATGGCAATCGGCTCTGTGCACCCCATTGCCGGAATCAGCTCTTCCTCCAGAATCTTCACATAGCTCTGGTATTTTTCATCACTTTTGTGCAATGTTTTATCCTCACTTTCGCACAGCAATATAAATATTTTATCACACTGTTCCTCTAAAATCAATTGAATCTGGAAACAAAATATAATAGTTAAAAATAATCATACCCTCCGTGGATATCCACGATACTTCCATTCATATATCCATTTTTCAGAATCTCATAAGCCATGTCTGCCACCTCGGAAATCTCGCCGAATCTGTGCAGCGCGATCTTGCGGTTGATCCGCTCATAGCTTTCCGGGGTGCGGTTCTTATGCCAGCTGGTTTCAATAAATCCAGGAGCAATGGCATTTACCCGGATCTGCTTCGGCTCCAGTTCTTTCACCAGGGATTTAGTAAGGAAATGGATGGCTGACTTGGTTACACCATAGACCAGGGAGGAGGAATATGCCTGCTGTCCTGCATAGGAGCCTGTGAAAAGAATGCTTCCACCTTCGCTCATAACCGGGCGGAGTTCTTTTACCAGAAATACCGGGACGGACAGATTGGTGTTTACGATTTTGCTCCATTCTTCGAATGTATAATCTTCATATTTGGCGTAGGTGCTGATTCCCACGTTGTTTACCAGCCAGTCTACATGGTCTGTCTCCACTTTGATCCTGGTGACAAAGTTCATCATCTCTTCGTAGGAGGACATGTCTGCCTGGAGCAGACGTATTTTCTGCTGATTTTCTGTGGTCTGCTCCTGGAGAAATTTTTCTGCCTGCTCTTTGTTGTGTCCGTAACTTACATATAAAATATCCCCAGGCCTAGAATTCGCCAGAATTTTTTCTGCAATCCCTCTTCCGATCCCGGAGGTTCCACCGGTG
Organism: Blautia sp. HCP3S3_H10_2; assembly: GCF_052122375.1. NCBI lineage: Bacteria > Bacillati > Bacillota > Clostridia > Lachnospirales > Lachnospiraceae > Blautia > Blautia sp. HCP3S3_H10_2. The sequence goes on along the minus strand of NZ_JBQKCL010000007.1, from coordinate 245,300 downwards.
ATTATGGTAACTTTGCTCATGTTTTCATCCTCTCTTACATTGTTCTCGTGATCTTGCTATTTAATGTGCTAATTATTGGTTTCCCATACGCGGTCTGACAATGTATATTCACCGCCGTGCGGAGCAACGTTCCGGCAAGCTAATGACTAACTACGACTAAGACGCTCAGGAGAGCCTTCGCGCCTAAGTCTCCGTAAGTCATGGATCTCGCCTCCACTAAAACCGCTCCTGAAATGCACGGCTACGTGAATATACATTGCCAAACCGCTGGTTATTGACAACTGCAACTAACCAAACAGGAATTTATCGGCTAGAACACAAGTATCTCACAGCTATTGATTGTAGTGGGGGAACTTTCAGTTACCAGTTACCCACAACTGAAAACAATTAGTTCCAGCCAGTTCACAGCAGTTGGACAACTGTTATTGCCTAGCGGGCCATTTCAGGTGCGCTCTTAGCGAAGGTGAAATCCGATGCTTACGTAGACTTGGCGCGAGGGCTCTCCCGAGCGTCTTAGTCGAAGTTAGCAGCTAGTTCACCGTAGCGTTGCACCGGCCCGCGGTAATAACAATTGTCCAACTGCGTCCGGCTTCGATAAACTACAGCAGAAACCAGGAAACTTCCCCAATATGGTAATTGAAAAGTCCCCTGGTTCCTGCAATATACTCTATTGAAAATCCTCTGAATTCCGTCGCGTGGATTCTCTACAAACTCATCAGTCTTTCGTAAACATCCTTCGGAATATATGGCTGCTGGTTATGGATCGGCTCACCAAGACAGGTCTTGGGATACGCGAAAGTCCCCGGCTCCATACGAATCTCAAGCAGCTTCGGTACACTGGTCTCCTGCAAAAAGCCCGGCGCTTTCTCCTTCACCTGATCGGCTTCCATACAGATACTGCTGATTCCATAGGCCCTGGCAACCTCTGCGAAATCACAGGATGAAAATCCGCTTCCCTCTGAGGTATCTGCATAAACCTGTTCGAAGTAATCTCTCTGGAGATGGCGGATCATTCCAAGGGCATGATTGTTCATTACCATCATTGTAATAGGAAGATTCTCTCTTTTTACCCATTCCAGCTCCTGGATATTCATCTGGAAAGCTCCGTCCCCGCAAATGCAGGCAACCGGTTTGCCAGTCGCATAATAAGCTCCAATCGCAGCCGGAAGTGCATATCCCATAGCGCCATGCCCACCAGAGAAAAGAAGCTTCTGGTCTTTCTGGTTGTGGAATGACTGATAACTCCATACCATATGCTGGCCTACATCTACTGCCACTGCAGATGTGTCTGCAAGGGCATCACTTAAAGCGGCGATCATACGGTTCGGATAGCGCTCTGGGGTGGCATCGTCCACTTCCCGTAAAGAGGTCCGTATATCCGTACAGATATCCAGCCAGCTGCTAAAATCATACTCCCGCACAGCATCCTGTGATGTCTCTATCGTCTGCTCCGTCTGCACATGCTTCGCATTTTGTATAAGCTGCGCATCCTCTGCAAGTTTCCGGATTACCAGGGCGGCGTCTGTACAGAAATTCCGTTCATCCGTACCGTTTTCGTGTATGTTTCGCTGCAAATTATAGTTATCAATATCTACCCGGATAATTTTCGCATTTTTCGCAAATTCATGGACTTTCGTACCGATCTGACGGGTGCAAAGGGAAATACCAAGGCAGATCAGAAGGTCACTTTTTGCATTAGCGATCATATTGGCATAACGGTGTCCATATGCGCCTCCGATACAGCCAAAGTTCAGCGGGTCATCCCAGGGAAGCGCAGACATTTCCAGGACGCTTGTAATCACCGGGATTTTCCACTGGCGGGCAAGGGTAAACAGACTCTCACGTACTGCTTTGTCGCTGACGCCATGGCCCAGCATGATCACCGGACGGCTGGAATGAGCAAGCGCCTCGCGGATTGCTCTCGCAGCCTGGGATGCGGTCTCTGCAACACCTACCGGATGTTTCTCACTTACAAGTCCCATCTCTTCTGGTTCCATGTCATACACCGGGTTCTTCACATCCCCGCGCTGGATATTCATAGGTAGGTCAATAAGCACCGGACCCTTCCGGCCGGAATTTGCGATATGATAAGCTTTATTCAGCTCTTTTACAATGTCTTCCGCCTCCCGGATCTGCACGGCATATTTGGTCACAGGCTTCGCCATGGCTACAATATCAATCTCCTGGAAGCCCTGCTGTCTCAGTCCCGGAATTCCGGAATATTCGTAGGTATTCAGCTGTCCGGTAAGGAAAACCACCGGCAGAGAATCAAAATATGCATCCGCGATTCCCGAGATCAGATTGGCAGCTCCCGGACCGCTTGTAGCATAGGCACAGGCGCACCGTTCACCGGCCTGGGCATAGCCGCAGGCTGCAAAAGCCGCTCCCTGCTCATGATAGCTGGAATGGCTTCTGGTATGGGGATTTTTCTCTATGGAATCAACCAGATGGGCGATCATGGTTCCCTGGTAGCCAAAGAAATTATGGATTCCCTTTCTCTGTAAAAACTCAACAATGTAATCAGTTACTTTCATATATAATCAGCCTTTCTACTTCCAGAACTTCTCAATCCTCTTTTTCAGCTTGGTGCGTCCGGCTTTTTCCAGCACATCCAGATAAATATGCAGGATTTCTTCATCCGGGATAAAAATCTCATCATTTTTAAGGCTCTTCACCGTAACTTTGGTATAATCCTTGAAAATCTTTTCCAAAGCCGGATAATCCTTATTCTTATACAGATTTATAATATAATCCTTATTGTCCAGATAATATTTCTCGAGCTCAATCTTATAAGCGCAGAATTTTACATAATTCCAGCTCCAGTTCAGATACTTCTTTTTTCTGTTGGCGCGGCCGGATTTCCTTCTTACGCGGATACGCTTCTTGATAAAACTTTTCTGGCTTCCCACTTCCTGGAAATAATCTTCATAACGGATGCGGGCACTTACCATCTCCGATACCTTCGGAGTATAAACAGGCAGGATCTTCTGCTGATAGTCTGCCCCGTAATATTTCCTTAAATACATGTCCGTGTCTGCTGGAACCGGGAATTTCTTCCCTTCAATCTCCACAGTTCCGGTTTCATCAAAGGTCTCCCTTGGAAAATAAACCGCCTTTTTCTTCAAACGGACTACATATTCCTGGGTGTCCTCCACATCCATCCGTCTGCAAAGCATACGGTATAAGCCCTTCGCCAGACGGCCACGGCCTGTGATCAGACGCAGCCGCATTGCCAGACGGCACACGGCTTTCTTCTTGCCCCACCGGTCACCATAATAATCCGCCAGCTCGTTCCAGCCCACTTCCTGGGCTCTTGTCCACAGATGAGCCAGGCGGAAATGCTGTTTTCCACGCAAAGGAAGGATATCCACACCCATACCCGGATATTTGTAATTCCTTCCCTCATTCAGCCGGAAACATAAGGTGTCAAGATCTGTATAACGAAGGAAAAATCCATAAAATCTCTTATTATTATTCATGGATTCCACAATTCTTCCGTCTACGGGTTCTCTTTCCACAGCCAGGCGGAACCGCTCCATATCCGCAACACGCATATAAACCACTCCGGCATGAGGACTGGTGATCTCCTGTCCGGTAACACAGCACAAAGTAAGCTGAGGTCCCAGGTAATAAGGGATTCCTTCTCTTTTACATATTTTGTCTATTTCGGTCAGAAGCTTTACAACTTCGTTAATTTCTCTGTTCATATCAAATCCCCTACAAACTGCTGCAATTCCTCTGTACTTCCATATCTTCCAAGCCACTGGTCCAGGAAATCAGACGCATCCCCGGATTTTGCATAAACAGCCGCCCGTCTGCTTCCCTCATAAAGGTCTGTAAGAAAGATTCTCGCAAGCTCTGTGCGGACAAAGCCATTTCCCATATGACGGACAGCTTCCCTGTAATTCCGGAAAGCTTCCTCTGTCTGTCCCTGTTTTTTCTTCACATCCCCGATTACCTTGTATACCTGCGCCCGTTTTTCTTTGCGGATCTGACAATCCTTCGCCCGCTCCGCAAGCCATTCCAGGTCATCCATCTCAGTTGCATAAACCAGGTCTGTACGCACCTGTGCCAGTTCTCCCGGGTATCCCAGGCGCTCCCACGCTCTTGTCAGCGCCTTCTTATAAATCTGCGTATCATTGTTCTGGGCAGGACCTTCTGCATTCTCTGTATCGATCCGTTTCAGGATTTCTTCTATAAGCTCTTCCATCTCCTGCCGTGTCTTCGCCATGTTGGCACGGCACAGATAATAGTATTCCCGTACTGGCAGATTTTCAGGAAGAAGCCGGTGCCAGAGTTCCATCAGCTTCATGGCTCCATCTTTCTGTCCATAGTCCAGAAGCATCTGGCAGGTTTTCACAGTCTCTTTTCCGTAAGGATTCAGGAACTTATCCAGCTCAAGCTGGGTAATACCATTATTCGTCTTCTCACGGGCCTGGGCAAAAAGCTCCAGTGCATCTGCGCATCTGCCTTTCATCCATAAAAGTTCCCCTTTGTATTTCAGGAAATAGCCATCCTCCGGGAAAACACGAAGTGCCTCATCCATATAAATTTCTGCTTCCACCACATCAATTCCATTGCGGGCACGCTCCATGAGAAAACGGCTCTTAAATTTCACAAATCCCGGCACTTCCGGATAACGCTCCATCAACGGCGCCAGAGAGTCCTCTGCCTCCTGATAACGCTTAAACTCATAATCACAGACTGCCCTTCTGAAAAGCTCAATGTCTGATTTCAGCTGGGCCATATCGGACGGCAAAGTTCCTGTCTGTTCCTTCACCACCAGCATGCGCCATGCCTTGCCGATTCTTTCTGTATAAACCAGGGTCAGCATTGCCGCATAAAAAGTCTCATCACTGATTTCCAGCAATGTAGGATGATAAAAGGCGTAGATACCGCCGAAATCCTCCCTGCCGATAAACGGTGCACTTAGCTGTATCTGGTAATATCTGGTAAAAATTTCGTTTAATTCTTTAAAATCACGTTCTTCCAGAAGCCCCTTGATTCCTTTGGAATGCTCCGAAATACGGGCTTCCAGATCCATCACAGTACTCTTGGCAAGCAGAAGATTACGCTTCTTCTGCATACGGTGATTACGCTTGGCTCCTGCAAGTGAATAAATCTTGCGCCATACGGAATCCCTGCGCAGCTTGCCCTTCCGGATACCAGGCAGATAATCATCCCGGAGCTCTTTATAAGTAATTCCCTCCACTGTAACCGCATCATGGGATTCTCTTTCCCCGTGAGGCGGAATGTAGGACCACTCATCTCCATAATGCCAGATCAGATAATCACTCATCCGGTTGGGCACCATTACCTTGGTATCCTCAAAATTCATATATTTCACAGGGAACATCATATCCTTGTCAAAAAGGAACGGACAGCCGCCCCAGCGCATGGCATAACGTGGACAGTCAGCTTCCTCGTAGGAGAACATGATCTTCTCCAGCTTCTTCAGAGTACGGTCTTTCCCGAGAAATGTATAGGAAAACAGCCAGCGAAGATAAGTTGTCACCGGAATTTCCCAGCGTGCACCATATACCACCACCATATTTACCAGCTCGGAATAGATCATCATATGGGTACGGTATTTCTCGTATTCCCTATCATCTGCCGGAATCGGATCCAGAGTCAGCACATCGATAATCTCTCCTGCACTGTCCCTTCCTATGATCTGATGCTTATGCAGCGCACAGCTGTCTGTGGCAACATACCGCGGAAATGTATTGGTATAATTCCTGTCCACATCCACACACTGAAGGGCGCGGTGCTCCGGAAGTACAGAATCTGAGATCTCCACCAGCTTATTCCAGTCATCCCTTGGCATATAGATATCCACATCATCATCCCAGGGAATAAATCCCTCATTTCTCACAACTCCAATGGCTGTGCCTCCAGCCATTACATATCTCAGATTATTCTCTTTACAGATCTCATCCAGCTCACGAAAAAGCTGCAGCAGATGTTCCTGTTTCTCTGTCATTGGTTATCCTCTCTGGTTTATGATTTCCAGAATGTCTGCCAGGGTCTCTGATTCCTCATTGAAAAGTCTGGTACATTCCGTTCTGTCGTCACTGATCATAATTAGCAGCTCCTGCAAAAGATAACGTAATCCGTTACCTTCAAAGTTAAAGCAGAAACGCTTCAGACCTTTACTATCGTCAATCTTCGCCTCAAAATATCCGGTATTCCACCAGTCTCCCGGGATAGTCACACGTCCCTTCGTACCGATCACCACAAATTCATCCTCCACATCCACCGTGGTTCCGATTTCAACCGTGGCAAGGGCATCCTGGTATTTCATGGTGATCATATCGTAAATGCAGTTCCCGGACCGATCCTTCACTACATTTGATTTAACTTCCTGGTAATTCCTGCCAAGGATCTTAATAATGGCACATAAGGGCAGAACTGCAGTCTCGGAAAAGCTCCGCCCACCCTCGAAGTGATCCTGGGAAATGGAACATTTCACACTGACGATATCCCCTACAAGTGCACTGTGTGTCTGCCATACCAGCTGGTTAAAGGCCCGCAGATACACCAGATTGATCTTCTCCACAAGAAGTACATGATGTGCAGCTGCCAGCGCAAACAGCTCCTTCAGCTTGTCTTTATTATCCGTCATAGGCGCATCACTGATCACATATTTACCGCGCTCCAGTGACCGGCGGATGTATTTCTCCCGCTTCTCCTGGGACGTCTTAATATAAACCATATCTACCTGGGACAAAAAGCAGTCAAAGCCTTGTTCCCATTCGCTGGTATCCGCTCCCACACAATAATAGGAGTCCAGCTCATACTTGTCGCAAAATGACCGGGCCGAATCTTCATTTTCGGAAAAAACGCATTCCACATGAAGACCGCTGACGTATTTCGTCTCCCAGACAATTCCATTATCCTCGTCGTCATCTGTAACCACGCCTACCGTATAGGTCGTACCCTCACCGCGCAGCTTGGTACTGGAAATATTCTTGGTTCGCTCCAGATACACCACATCACAGTAATTCTTCAGATAGTCAAATTTACCTCGCCAGTCCGAACCCAGTACAAGAAGATCCACCTTGTACTTGATAATATCACTAAGCTTCTGGCCCTGGTATTCCTCAATAATGATCTCATCTGCAAAACCGGTACGGCGCACATTCTCAATCCTCTTCAAAAGGCTGTCCCGTACATTCAGTTTGCCACGCTCAATGTCGTAGCTCTCACTGGTCACACCTACGATCAGATAATCGCCCAGTGCTTTCGCGCGCTTCAAGATATTATAATGCCCCTCATGGAACAGGTCAAATGTCCCGTAAGTGATTACTTTTTTCATGTTGTTGTCCCCTGTAAAATACTGTAGTTTCCTGTTGCAGCAGTTAAATACGCCCCATCAAAAACTCCCAAGATACTTCTTCTTAAATGGCAGTCTTAAATAGTTTTAGTATAACACATTTTACCTATTAAGTCATTATGAAAGAATAACTGTTAAAAAAAACTGTTAAAAAGCATTCCTGCACTTCCACGATCTATGCAGTGCCGCTTTTATACAATTCCACTTTTTAACCAAAGAAAGACAATCCCTTAGGACTGTCCTTCTTCATGCGTTTCCTTCTCTTCCGTATCCAGCATGGCGGCAAGCTCATCGATTGCCATCCGTCGCTGGGTTAATACTGCAAATCTGTCTTCTTCCTCGTCATCGTATTCGTCTTCCAGGCCTTCATCCTCCACCTTCTTCTCTCTCTTGAAAAGAATAAATGTGATAAACCCAAGAATGTTCGTGTAGATCCAGTCTACCGGAAGGCTTCCAAGTATCAGCACAAACAGCACCGACACCCCGAACAGCGCCCATACATTCAGCAGCTGTGGAATATTCAGGATCAGAAGTCCATTCATCAGGATCATGATGGGATAATGGAAAAAATAAACTCCCATCGTATTCCTACCCAGGAAAATGAACGCGTGACGCCGGTCTGGCATCAGCATAAGCAATGCAAAAATAATGGTAAAGGAAATCAAATACATCATTGCCCTGACTACCATTCCCTGGACGTTATCCATCCCGCTGGCCAGATACGAATGATTGCCACGGAAAAGATCTACCGGGATGTTATTACCGATCATATAATTGGTGGCCACAAACAGTAGTATGACCACGAACAGGGCTACTACGATCTTACCTTTAAATTTACGGATCACCTTTGTATATTCGCTCTTCCACAGATAGCCTGCCACAAAAAACGGAAAAAATACCACGATTCTGGAGGCTGATAAAAATGTGCTGAACTCCATCCTGGTTCCTGCCCACAATGCAAAAATAATGCTAAGGGGCACTATGAACCGGATCTTTCCAAACGCTTCAATGGTCAGACGGTATGCAAACAGCGCAAGCACATACCACATAACCGTCCCTGACGGGCGCAACAGTTCGTAATCCATATTATTTCCAAGCCAGATCTGGGATGCCCAGGTAAGTGTATATCCCAGAATATACGGGATCAATAAATTCTTAACATTTTTTAACACATCCTGTGGCTTCTTGGACAGATAACCGGAAATAAAGATAAATGCCGGCATATGAAATATGGTGATCCCATACCAGATAAAACGCACCACCTGATCCACCTTAACCAGCTGAAATGCAATAATATGGTTAAAAACAACCAGGAAAATCAAAAGTATCTTTATGTTATCCACAAGATAGGAATATGGAATTTCCTGTTCCTTCGTCTTCTTGCTCATCTTCGTCACCTTTACAACAGACACATCCCAAACGGCAGACATGCCGATTTGTAACCGTTCAGAGCCAAGGATTAGAAATCCGTCTGGCTCTTAACAGTTGCGTCAATTTTATGAATAAAGGATAACATACTTTTGCTTTTTTGGAAACAACTTTTTAATATTTTGAAATATTTCCCTTATCTTTTCCTTATTATTTCTTTACTCTACATCCTGCAGAGCTGCCATATTCACCTCACCTGTTCTTACTTTTACCACTTTTTCCACTTCATATACAAAAATCTTTCCATCACCAATGTTTCCGGTATATAAAGTATCCCTTACTACCTGTATCACCTTGTCTACCGGAATCGCACCTACCACTACATCTACTTTCACTTTCGGAAGAAGAGAGGCATCCATTTCCACACCTCTGTAATACGCATTGGCGCCCTTCTGGATTCCACAGCCCATTACCTGGGTAACGGTCATTCCGGTGACACCCAGATCGTTCAGGGCCTTTTTCAATTCTTCGAATTTCACCAGTCGGGCAATGATGATCACTTCATGGATTCCGGTACCTTTTCCACCGGAAACCTGCACGGCCGGGATTGCTGCAGCTTTGATTTCCTGGTCTTCCTCTCCTGAAGCCGCCGGTCTGTTTTCCCGACTCTCTGCAGTTTTTCCCATTATATTCCTGTGGTCTGCTTTATCCTCCACGCTTAGAACTGTATGTTCATTGATTGACATTTCCATGGTATTGTCAATATCCATAACTGAAAAACCAGCATAGGCTGTTGCCAGACCATGTTCTGCCTGGTCAAGACCCACTATTTCTTCTTTTGCTGTAACACGCAAGCCAACGGTCTTTTTTATAAGAAAGAAGGTTATGAAAATCGCCACAGCTGTGTACGCTGCAACGCTGATAAATCCAAGGAACTGGATTCCAAACAGCTTTGGTCCCCCGCCATAAAACAGCCCGGTCATCACGTTTCCAGCAGAATCGGCAATGGAATAGCCAGGGACCTGATCTGTGGCAAACAATCCAACTGCCAGTGTTCCCCAGGCACCATTTAACATATGTACGGCTACCGCTCCAACCGGATCGTCCACACGCAGCTTATGATCCAGGAACCACACTCCCCAGACTACCAGAAGACCGGAAACTGCCCCGATCACCAGTGCCCCAAGGCAGTCAACCGAATCGCAGGGGGCTGTAATACCAACAAGACCTGCCAATGCCCCGTTCAGACACATGGTAACATCCGGTTTCCCATAGCGTACCCAGGTAAAGAGCATACACACTACCGTTGCCACCGCTGGTGCCACTGTAGTGGTAAGGAAAATAGACCCCAGCTGCTCCACACTTCCTGCTGCCGCACCGTTGAAGCCATACCAGCCCATCCACAGAATAAACACACCCAGACATCCAATTGGAAGATTATGTCCTGGAAATGCATTGACACGCACAATTTTCCCCCACTTGTTTTTCGGATATTTTCCAATACGGGGGCCCAGCATAGCCGCACCGATAAAGGCGCAGATCCCGCCAACCATATGGATGGCGCAGGAGCCTGCGAAATCATGGAAGCCCTGCTGTGCCAGCCAGCCTCCGCCCCAGATCCAATGGGCTTCTATGGGGTAGATCAGCCCGGAAATTACAGCGGAATAAATGCAGTAAGACAAAAATCTGGTTCTTTCTGCCATAGCCCCCGACACGATCGTGGCAGTTGTAGCACAAAAAACCAGATTAAATACAAAATCCGACCAGTTAAAGCTGGAATAGGAACTAAAAATAGCCAGCTGTGGTTTTCCAAGGAATCCTGCAAGATCCGTGCCGGAAAGCAGCGAATATCCGATAAAAATAAACAAAATAGTTCCAATGCAGAAATCCATCAGATTTTTCATCAGAATATTTCCTGCATTTTTCGCTCTTGTAAATCCAGTCTCAACCATGGCAAATCCAGCCTGCATCCAGAAAACAAGCACGGCACCTGCCAGGAACCAGACACCAAATATATTCTCTTTTACCATTTGTAAAATCGTATCTGTCATGATTTCTCCTCCCGATAAATTGCTTCTGATACCTGTATTTCCTCCAGATTCAGTGTATTTTTGATCCGGATGATACGCAGATTTTCCATATCCAGACTACGGCAGGATTTTACTGCGATCCGGACAGCTTCGTCCTCATCTTTTGCGATCATAGGAATTCTTGCATCCAGAATACACTTACAGGCAATTGCATTGGCATACGTTGCTTCCCTGTCCATTTTTGAAAAAACCTTTTCCGTGATCACATCAAACAAGCCTACCCCAATGGCATTCCCGTGGGAAGCTTCTGTTACATCCAGTAGTACCAGCTTCTGAAACTCTGGTATAGGAAGCAGATATTTGCTCCGCACTGTACTCCTCCCCAGGATATTTGGGTCAAAGCCCGCGCCTGAAATATCTTTCCCAATCTCTTCCACGATTATAATATCTGCTTTTTTCACCTGTATATAAGGCATTTTTTCCACGCACAGCTTCACCAGCTCTTTTTCCCTGGCGATTATCTGCCCGGCTGGAACCGCTTCCAGAAGACAGGTCTCATCGAAAGCATTTTCCATGATCGCCACTCCGAAGCCAACAGGTGCTTTCTTAATAATAAGCGCTGCGCTTTCTTCCAGCATATCGGAAAATTCTTCAAAATCCGTTTCATGTGCAGCGGAGCACCCTTTCTGGTTTCCCAGGCCAATCACCAGCATTTTACAAAGTCCGCTTTGCAGTTCGCCTACAAAATCCGTATGCAGCTTGATCCGGTTAATGGGAACGATCAGGTCTGCCTGATAAGCAGCACGGTCAAACCATACATGCTGCCCGTTTTTCCTTGCACCAAGATCTACCGTATCCGTATCCGTCACCACAGGCACACCCATGTTCTCTTCCGTAATGCCATAGCTGGCAAGCACCTCTCTTTGTCCCTCCTTTGTTCCACCTCCGTGACTTCCCATAGCAGAAACAATAAAAGGGCTGGCGCCCAGTTCTTTCAGATAATCTATGGTTATTTTCACAATTTGGGAAATTCCGGTAATCCCACGGCTTCCCACAGCCACAGCCACTTTCATCCCTGGTTTTACCAGGGCGCGGATTTCTTCGCGGGAAAGGGACTCTTTTAACACGGTTTCGGGTTCATCCAGATGTGCATCCGGAAAATGCTGGTGTATGGTGTACATTCTGGGTAGTTTATATTCATAATCTTCTGGGAGTAAAACTGGCATGTAAACACCTCTTTTCTGTCCTCAGCCTGTTTCGGGACTTGTAAAGACCTTTTTGCATTTCTGTAAAGGCCTATTTGCGTTTTCACAAGTACTATTTATAGCACTGTGTATTACTTATCCTTTACATATAATCTGCGCAAGCACAACTTCACTGTCTTCTTCACTTTTCATTTCCCAATTTCCAAGGTTTTCACCCTCGCGGAACATACAGAAATCATTCGCCTTTACAATCGTCTTGTCCACTTTATGACTCTTTGACAGAGTCATTTTTCCTTTTACCACATAGACTGCGAAGTAACATCCATCTGGCAGATCCGGCTTTCTCTTCACAGAAAAATCCTCCAGCTGGACTTTTTTCCCTGGCTGTAGTTTCCTGTAAAGCAGATTTCCCTCTGTATTTCCCTTCATCATCAGATTGAAATCCACACAGCCACCTGTGCTTCTGGTGGTTTCATCCCCGGTGAAATGGTCCTGATCACCAGGCTCCAGGGTAACTTTTCTTTTTCCATCATGACAAAGAGTGATTTTTCCATCCAGAACCATAAGGATTCTCCTTACTCCGGGAAGACTGGTAAAAACCGATTCTGCATCCTCGCAATCGGCACTGCTTAGCCGGAACTGGAAATTCCGATCGGCATAACTGCCATCTGGCGGGTATAAAAACAATTCTGTTGTGGTTCCGCCGGACCACTGACTTGTTTTCTGGTTCTGTTTCCGGATGATTTCCGGCATCCTGGCCACCTGCCTTTCTATTTCGACAGCTACATTCCGTCAACACTGCATTCTTTTTCGACTGCTGTATTCCATCACTATATTTTTCAAATAATACAGCCAGCTAAAACGCAGTTCTTTCTTCTGCTCGCTATGCTGCTTATTCACTCATTCACTGCTGAGATCAGCTTCATACTTTCCTCGCGGATGATATCGGAGCAGCGCACCTTATATTCCATGAATTTCTCTGTATTTTTTACCCGGTAATCCCTTGGACGTTCCAGGTCGATATCAATAATTTCTTTTACAGATCCCGGTCTTGAGCTCATGACCACAACCCGGTCTGCCAGGAAAACAGCTTCCTCAATATCATGAGTTACCATCACGATAGTTTTCGGGGATTTCTGCCATACATCCAGAAGCAGCTCCTGCATAACTGTCCTTGTCTGCATATCAAGAGCTCCAAAAGGCTCATCCAGAAGCAGTACATCCGGGTCATTGGCAAGGGCACGGGCAATGGCAACCCTCTGTTTCATACCTCCTGAAAGAGACTTTGGATACAGCTTTTCAAACTTCCGAAGGCCTACCAGATCAATATAAGAGTCTACAATTTCTTTGATTTCCGCATTTGTTTTGGTCTTTCTCTGTTTCAGGCCAAAGGCAATATTTTCTTCCACAGTCAGCCATGGAAAAAGGGTATAAGCCTGGAATACCATTCCAATATGGGCGCCAGGTCCTGTGATTTCCTCTTTCTTGAACATGATCTTGCCTGTGCTGGGATGATCCAGACCTCCGATCATGCGGAGTAATGTAGATTTTCCACAGCCGCTGGTGCCAAGAAGGGAAACGAATTCCTTACTGCGGATATGAAGATTGATTTCTTCCAGTGCCTGTACCCTTCCTTTTTTCGTATCAAACGCTTTTGTCACACCGATAATATCAAGACCGTTGTGCAGCTTCACAACATTTCCGTTAGGCTGTTCATAATATTCCATAACCAGCGCCTCCTTTTTTCTGATTCCGGATTTTTCCTTTTCTTTCCCGTTTTATTTCTCATTCCAAGGGAACAATACTTTTCGTAAAAACATGCAGAGCATATCAAGTGCCAGACCGATAATTCCAATGGTAATGATTCCCACAAAGATCTTGGAGATCATAAACTGGCGTCCTGCCTGGGTGATCATAAAGCCAACACCCTCGGAAGCACCGATCATCTCTGCTACAATAATATAAGTCCATGCCCATCCAAGAACGATTCGCAAGGTATCTACAATATCCGGCATGCTCTTTGGAAGAATGATTTTCCAGAATACACCAAACTTGGAAACACCAAGAGTATAGGAAACTTCGATCAGGGAAACACTTACATTACGCACATTGGTAGCAACCATCAGAATAATCTGCGCTACACTTCCTACTATGATAATGGCAATCTTTGCACTTTCACCGATACCGATCCAGAGAATGAACAGCTGGATAAATGCAGATGCCGGCAGATAACGGAAGAAAGAAAAGAAGGGCTCAAAAAATGCCGCCACAGGAGCATAAGTTCCAATCAGAAGGCCCAATGGAATTCCCACAACTGCCGAGATCAGAAATCCGATAAGAACACGCTGTACAGACATCCGGATGTCTGTAAGATAACCGCCGACAGCGAACATATTCTTCGCAGATTCCAGAGTTTTTTCCGGTGATGGAAGGAACATACTATCCACCCCTTTTACATATGCTGCGTACATCCAGATTGCAAATATCAGTGCAAAAGACAGTACCGCCAGAATAATATATGCTGCTTTTGATATGGACCCCTTAGGTATAAACGCATCAGAAATTTTCCGTTTCAGTTTTTTCATAAGCTTATCACCCCTTCTTTACCTTTTGCTGTACACCATATTTCCATCTTTATAGACTTCCCCGACAATGTTTTTCGCTGTGTGATACACAAGAAACTCATACTGCGGTTTCTCAAGCACCACCAGATCTGCTGCCTTGCCAGGTTCAATACTGCCGATCTGATCTGCTTTTCCAACAGCAGCTGCCCCATTCAGGGTAAGTGCACACAAAGCTTCTTCCAGACTCATTTTCATATGGATCACTGCAAGGGCAAATAAAAGAGGGATACTGTTGGTAAAACAGCTTCCTGGATTATAGTCACTTGCCAGTGCCACCGCACATCCGCTGTCGATCATCTCCCTGGCCGGAGCATAAGGCTTATGGAGACAAAAAGCTGTAGCCGGAAGCAATGTGGCAACCGTATCCGAAGCTGCAAGTTTCTCACAGTCTGCTTTTCGTATCATCAGCAGATGATCTGCAGAAACAGCCCCGACCTCGGCCGCTACGCCGCTTCCGCCTAATGCTTCAATTTCATCCGCATGTATTTTCACGCCGAATCCCATTTCTTTTGCTGCCAGAAGATACCGTCTGGACTGCTCACAGTCAAACACACTGTTTTCACAGAAAATATCCACATACTCTGCCAGATTCTTTTCTTTTACTACCGGAAGCATTTCGCGGATCAGAAAATCAATATACTCATCTGACCTGCCTTTATACTCTTCCGGAATAGAATGTGCGCCAAGAAATGTATTTACCAGGGAAACCGGCTGTTCCTTTTTCAGGATTTCCAGTGCTTCCAGCTGGCGTAGCTCGCACTCTCTGTCAAGACCGTATCCGCTTTTTCCCTCCACTGTTGTAACGCCCATGGAAAGCATATCTGATAGACGTTCTTTTCCGGTCTGCACCATTTCATCCAGGCTCATGCTTCTGGTAGCCTGCACCGTGTTCCAGATTCCGCCGCCGGCTTTATGGATTTCCAGATAAGAGGCGCCATTAAGCCGCATCATAAACTCATCAGGCCGGTATCCTCCGAAAATAAAATGGGTATGGGAATCTACAAAGCCTGGAAGAATGCATTTTCCTGTCATGTCCTTCAGAATTATATTTGTTATATGATATTTTTCCACTGTTTCCTCATTTGGACCAACAGCAAGAATTTTTCCATCTTCTATTACAATCGCAGCATTCTTCAGGCGTTTTACCTTTCCCATATCTTTTCCATGAAGTGCCTTGCTCCCTTGTGGAGTAACCACTTCTGAAATATGAGTTAAAATTGTACGTTTCATAGGCACCTCATTTACGGTTCCTCTCTCTATGAATGGAGAAAGGAACCGTTCTTATTTTTATTCTTCAGTTCCACCGATAAAAGATCCATCGATCAAGGAATCCAGATCTGGTTCTGCATCAATCAGTCCCATATCCAGCCACAGATCTGCTGCCATTTTTGCAACATCCTGAATGTCACCATCATAGTAATCAGCATTTCCGTCTTTGTCATAGAATTTAACCTCTGCCATAGACGCCTGAAGGTCTTCCGGAGTCTCATCACCTGTGTACTCCATCATGATCTTGTATGCATCATCCGGATCAGATTCCATGTAGGCAAGAGCGTCATACCAGCCTTCTACAATTGCTTTTACAGTTCCCGGATACTGGGCTGCGAAATCCTTATCCATTGCAAGGGCATCTACGATAATACCAGGAGTTTCGCTGCTATCAATGAGAACGGACCCATTATCTGTTTCTTTTGCCTTGGAAAGCCATGGCTCCCAGGTTACCGCCGCATCCACTTCACCGGCCACAAAGGCTGCTCCTGCATCTCCGGAGCTCATATTCACAGCCTGCACATCATCTAAGGTCATTCCTTCCTGCTGTAACAGATACTGGAACCAGAAATAAGAAGCTCCACCGGAAGTATCAAGGGCTACTGTATGACCCTTCAGGGATTTGATATCCGGGATATCTTTCAGGGCACTTAATCCATCGCCGCCATCAGAGGTGTCCAGTGCCAGAACAATAGAAATGTCCATGCCGGATGCAGCACTCATAACATGGGTATCTACCGTTGTAGACATTCCCTGAATTCTTCCTGCTGCCAGAGCAGATTTGGAATCTGTTTTTGATTCAAAAAACTGTACATCCACATCAGCGCCATGATCATCGAAAAATCCTTTTTTATCTGCCAGATAAAGAGGCGCATAACCGATCCAGGATGCCTGTCCGAGAAGGACCTTGCCATCATACATTGCATCACCGGTGGTCTCCCCGGCATCTTCTGCTTCATCGGTAGTTTCTGTTTCTTCAGTGCTTTCTGTTTCTGCAAATACACAGACGCTGCTTCCGGCAATCCCCATTACTGCCATAACTGTAGTTAACAGTGTTGCTACGATTCTTTTCTTCATAGTTTTTCCTCCTCGTTCTTAGATGTGGCTGCTGTTGTTCCCTTCAGGCAAAAGCTGCTCTACAGTGAACACCGCATTAATTTACTTGCTTTTATGAAAACCTCTGGGGAACCAGTTCCCTGAGGGATTTTCAACTACTTTGCGTTTGGCTTTTTTCATTTAACAGTTTTATTTAACGGTTTAACCGTTCCATGGTTTCTTTCACTCTTCTGGAAATCTCCCGTTCACTTACTGTCGTCAGCTGCCCGTCTTTTACAGTGGGCTTTCCGGCTACGATCACGGTGCGTACCGCAGTTGGTTCCATGGAGTACACAATATTAGGAAGCATCTGCTCCAGAGAATCACTAAGAGGCATCATCGAAAGATCTTCCAGATCGATTCCTACAAAGTCCGCTTTATAACCCTCTTCAATTTTTCCAATCTTAAAGTTCAGAAGCAGGCCGCCATTTTCTGTTCCCATCTGGAACGCCTGTTCATAATTGACACAAAGAGCATCACAGGTTTTCGCTTTCTGCAGAAGAGAAACCATCCGCATTTCCTCAAAAACACTGATCCGGTTGTTGCTGCAGCCTCCGTCACTTCCAAGTGCAACGGTCACTCCGGCTTTCAACATTCCCGGAATATCTGTAATTCCATCTGCCAGAAACATGTTACTGGAAGGACAATAGACCAGGCCTCCTTTTTTCTCACCCAGAAGAGCGATTTCCTCTGGGGAAAGCCATACACCGTGGATGATAACCATGGAGTCATCCACAACGCCCAGCCGGTCCAGATATTCCAGAGTTCCAAGTCCATCATGTTCTTTTTTCACCTGTTCCACTTCGAAAGGCTCTTCTGCCACATGAATATGAAATTTCACATTCAGTTTTCTGGCAATTTCATGGCCCCTCTGGATCATCTCCGGCGTAGCAGCATGAAGACTGTGCGGTGCCGGAAGAATATTTACCATGGGATCGTCCTTGTATTCCTCTGCCAGATATAAGGTATTTTCCACAGCCTGCGGAACCGTTTCTACATATCCTGCCGGAGCCCCGTCCCAGTCATACATGGTCCGGTTCAGGGAAAGCCGGATCCCCAGATCCTTTGCAGCCTGTATGATCGCAAGGTCGCTTTCCCTTCCATAATTATGGAGGTAAAAGAAATCCCCCACTGTGGTTACGCCACGCTTCATCATTTCCCCAAAAGCGAACAACGCACCGTTATAAATATCCTCTTTGCTCATTTTCGGAGAATAATAATACAGGGATCGGTCTCTCCATTCCAGGAACGGCCGGTCTGCTGCAATTCCACGGAGAAGGCTCTGGAAACAATGATTGTGGGCATTGACCGCTCCTGGCAGAAGCACCTGTTCACTGAGATGGAGCTGCTTGGCCTGGGGATATTTTTCCAGAAGCTGTTTCTTAGGTTCCACGCTTATAATGGAATCTCCTTCTGTGAGCACTCCGTAATCTGGGTAAAATTTATTCTTATAATAAAGATATTTTGGAAATATTAGTTTCATGGCAATTCCTCGTCCATTTTTAAGATTGTATCAAGAGCAAGCTGGCCTGCTTTTATCACATCTGCATCTTCTGTAAATTCTTCCCTGCAATGTCCCTTGCCGCCTACACTTCTGGTGAAAATCATTCCGACTTTTGTAACCAGCTGCATATTTGCGGCATCATGTCCTGCCATGCTGACCATTACATTTTCCGGTTCCTTCATCTTCACCAGATTTTCTTTTACGATCCGCTGGATGTCTTCATCCATAAAACGTGCCGGCTGGTCCAGAAGGACAGAACGCTGAAGCTTTACGTTTCGGGAGTCTTCTATTTTCTTTGTCAGTGCATCCAGCTGTTTTACAATTTCTGTTATGATTTTCCGTTCACAGGTACGGATATCTATGATTCCAACTGCACTTCCAGGAATGATGTTGGCTTCATTGGGATTTACCTTCACATATCCCATCGTACCTACCACATCCGGATCTTCATAGGCTGCCACAATTTCGTTAAGTCCTGTTGCGAAATCAGCCAATGCCAGGAAAGCATCTTTCCGGTCAGGCATCATGGTGGTTCCCGCATGATTATTTTCCCCGCTGATTCGGATTTCTTCCCGGTAGATTCCTGTAATGGTGCTTACCCCGCTAAGATGAAGTCCCTGGGCTTCCAGGTGTCTGCCAAGCTCATTGTGCACTTCCAGGAACCCAGCAAGCTCTCCTGGCTGGATTCTTGCCTTCTCCAGCTCTGAAATATTGCCGCCCAGCCATTTGATAGTATCTTCCAGGCTTTTCCCTGTTTCCCGGTTATATATATGGGTAAGATCGTCCTTCCGGAGTCTTCCGCTGATCACTTTGCTTCCAAGTGTAGATAAATTATAGGGATTGGGTTCCTCTCCTGTGAAAGAAATGGCATATAGGGGATGCTTCAATGGAATTCCCTGTTCCACGATTGTTTCCAGTACTTCGGTGGCGATCAGCACTCCCATCGCCCCATCGTATTTCCCTCCATCTGGCACGGCATCGTGATGGGATCCGATTACCAGGGGTTTCCTGTTTTCAAGCCCCTGGTGTCTGACCCAGAGATTTGCGATGGGATCTGTTTCCGGTTCTGCTTCCAGGTGCTCCTGCCAGTAACTTTTCAGCCATTCACGGGTATCATAATCAGCCTGGGAACCGAGGCTTCTATCAATTCCACCTTTTTCGTTAAGTCCAAACTGGGCCATCCGGGTCAAATTCTGGAGAAGACGTTCTCCGTTGATCTGATATCCCATGTGGTCACCTCCCTGCTTTACAACTTTTTCTCCATGCGAATTATTTTGGATGTCAGTTCCAAAATGCCACGAATGAGTTCCAAGATCAAAAGCTTTATTGTGCAAGCACGAACAGCTTTCTAACCTTTATAGAATTTCCACATAGCCTTCATCTGCATTTACCAATACTGAGTCCCCATCTTTCACCGTTTTATAAAATTCAGGATCCACTTTATCAACCATTGGGATGTCCATGATGATCGCGCTGGAAACAAGTACGGTTTCCGGATACTGGATGATCATAGCTTTTGGCATATTCCCGTTTTTATTCAACTGGAACAATCCATCCGCCTGTACTACTGAGCTCCCCTTTCCGCTTGGGAAAATCAGGATTTTTCCGGCCATGGATTTTCCATATAAAGCATGTGCCGGTTCTATGACAACTCCGGTTTCCGGCCGGATCAGGTAAAACATAATGTCATCTTCTGACACAATCGCTTCCGCGGTTGCTTTTCCTTCTGAAATTTTGTGGCATGTAAATTTCTGTCCCATATATCGTCCTTTCCGGCTGTATTTTTAAGCCTGAATTTTCTTTTTCTATTTGCAGCTGTTCAAATTTTCATACAACAGTTCCTGTAAGTGCAGCCTCAATACAGGTATCCAGATCACGGATCACAAATTCAATTCCCCGGCGTTTCGGATAATATGCACATTTTGGAGATTCCGTAACACCGAATTTTCCGCTTAAACCATGCCAGCAGGGCTGATCCGGACAGGTATCGGGAACAATGTAACCGCCGGCTTTTTCAATTGTTTCAGATATTCCCATTCTGTCTGCAAGCTCTTTTACGTGATAGGAAGTAAGGATCCACATTGGAACCTTCAAGGTTTTTCCATCCAGCTTCCCTGCAATGTGCATGCACTGTTCCAGTGTAAAATGTGGACATCCGAACATTGCGAAATCAATTTTACGGTTTCCGGTGTTAGAAATCTCTTCCAGTATCTCGTCCAGATCCTCATTGGTAATGGTTACCACACGTTCTGGTTCTTTTCCGCCGAAAGCCTGTTCCAGTGTCTGCGCCTCAGGTGTAAATCCTTCAATGTGATACATTCCATAGGCTCCTGAGGTGTTCAGCTGTGCACCCAGGTTGGTAAGTGCCTCTTTCCCGATATGTTTTGGAAGGCCGGTAAATACCGGAATTCCCTGGCCAATTTTCTTTCCGCAATACCCCAGGAGATGATACTGGAAATCAGATTTCATATCCGCT
This sequence comes from Blautia sp. HCP3S3_H10_2, assembly GCF_052122375.1. Classification (NCBI taxonomy): domain Bacteria; kingdom Bacillati; phylum Bacillota; class Clostridia; order Lachnospirales; family Lachnospiraceae; genus Blautia; species Blautia sp. HCP3S3_H10_2. The sequence continues at coordinate 224,393 of NZ_JBQKCL010000007.1, read as the reverse complement.
TTCACTTCTACCAGGATATTTCCTTTTCTGTTTTCATCCAGAAGCAGGCCATATTCCGGAACATATCCGGTGATTGCTGCGCACAGGGCACTGTTGGCTCCTTCACGGTTGCTTCGCGCCCCCCACACGGAATTGATATAAGGAGTGGCACTGGATTCAGAAAATGCACAGATCTCGCCGAAGTTTGGCACGTTTGTTGCTACATATGGAGTACAGTTATAAGTAAGGATCGCACCAAGCCCTTTGTAAGCATTGTGTGTCCGCATCATCATGGCCGCATCTTCCTCGGATACCATGTTATGTTCTTTAAAAAAGGATACGCAAAAACCTGGATTTACAGTTGGTGCAACCCTACAGTGGGCTCCTGCTGCCAGCAGCTTTTCCGCAAACCAGAGGTCTGCATCCTGGTTGCTCAGTGCCACATGTGCCCTGGTAATGGGAACCATTCTCGGTGCATCAAAGGATTCCCCGATGGCCACCTGGATTTTCATGGCATAAGCTGTTCCCTCTCCGTATTTTCCATCCAGCATGTCCTGCTGTTCCTGTGTCAGCTTCATATATGATCCGCTCCTTTCAGATAGCAAAAGGCGCCCTTCTTATGAAGAGCGCCTTTGTTCTCAGTTTACTTTTGCTTCACGTTAATTTACTTTACGTTCACTTTGCGTTATTAAGTTTAGGTGAATAATAATGCTATTCCTGTTTTTTGTCAAGAATAATTTTATTATTTTTCAAAAAAATTATTTTTTAAAAAGTTATTTTCCGAAAAAATTATGGCACAAGACATCCTGTTTCTCAATCTGATCCAGACGTGCCTGCACATCCGGAATTTTTTTGGAAACATCTGTGATCAGCAAATTCATCAGTGCCATGGGCGTACTGTAAAGGTCAAAAATAGAGGAAACCGTTGTTGGCACCAGCAGATTTAAAGAAGAAAAGCGGCATAACGGGGAAAACCGGCTATCCGTTATCACAGCCAGTTCAAAACCGGCTTCTTTTAATTCTCTTGCCTTATCTACCAATACCTGTGGATATCTTGGAAAGCCCACGATCAGGATCAGGGTATCCTCTTTTTTCTTATTCAGTGAAAGGTAATCCCAGCTTTCCTGGCCTGGGGTAATCATCTCCACACCATCACGCAGCTTGTCCATGGTATATTTCATATATGGGAGTAAGGTTGCCGACATGCGCGCCGATAACAATATGATGTTTTTTTGCGCAGCCAGCTTTTCAACCACACTGGTATAAGCATCTTCCTGTACAATTTCCTTGAGAAGCCGAAGATTCTCCACCTCTTTCTCAATCACATCATCTGTATGATGCGAGCTGTTGGATGTGTAATAATAACGCTGAGGTGCAGTTATCTCTTTACCCACCATTTTTTGAAGGCAGCGGAGAAAATCAGCGTAGCCCTTGTACCCAAGAGCAATAAAAAACTTGGATACGCTTGCCTGGCTCACCGACAGCTTCCCTGCCAATTCCCCTGCTGTCATAAAGATCAGCTCCATATGATGATTTTCTACAAAGGCAGCTATTTTCTGATATACCACAGAATCCGCTGAAACCTCCAGCATCCGTTTTACTAATTCTTCCATTGTGGTGATTTCCAGTTCTTTCGTGATTTCCAGTTCTTCCTTTGCGGTAATTTCCATTTCTTTTTCCTTCATAAGCCCTCACCTGTCTGCCGTAATGGCTTCAACTGTCTATTCCAAACACCTGCTGGTGCAGCTTTCGTCCTGTTGGTGTCGCGGCCAGTCCACCCTCCGCCGTTTCTTTCAATGCAGCTGGCATGGCATCTCCCACTTTCTTCATGGACCAGATAACTTCGTCAGCCGGAATTGCACTTCGGATCCCGGCAAGGGCAAGCTCTGCAGCCACAAATGCACCTGCGACGCCAGAGGCATTCCGCTTGATGCAGGGAATCTCCACCAGACCGGCAACCGGGTCACAGACAAGACCGAGAATATTTTTCAGCGCAGTTGCCACCGCAGAAGCAATCATGTCAGGCGTCCCGCCAGCCAGCTCCACAATTGCCGCAGCCGCCATGGCAGATGCGGAACCGCACTCCGCCTGACACCCGCCCTGGGCTCCTGCAAGGGAAGCATTATTGGCGATCACCATTCCCACCGCCGAAGCTGTAAAAAGGGACATCACGCATTCCTTTTCTGTAAGCTTATACTGCTCCTGCATGGTCAGCACCGCTGCTGGAACAATGCCGCAGCTTCCGGCTGTAGGAGCTGCCACGATTCTTCCCATGGAAGCGTTTAACTCGGATACCGCAAGAGCGCGGTAAAGAGCGCCTCCAAGAAGGGGACCGGTAAGATTCCTTCCCTGTTCTACAGCAGTGCGCATCCGGTAGGCATCCCCTCCCGTAAGGCCACTGGTGCTTTTCAGACCCGGGGCACTTCCAGGCTGGATACAGGATGCCATAACCTGATAGTTTTCCTGCATTTTTTCATATATTTCCTGCTCTGGCAGCTCCATCTGCTCTGCCTGCTGTGCAAGAACCAGATCTGATAAGCGGCAGTCATTGTCCTTCGCCGCCTTTAACAGGGACTCTATTGAATGATAGTTTAATTCCACCATAACTTTTCCTTTCTATAACGCCAGCCTCGTACTTGAATAAATGTTCTCCAGGCAATTGATCCGCTCATTTAACTCCGGACCAAAATGGCTGTCACTTTCAATGGTCATAACAGCCAGACCACCTTTTTCCTTACGGGCCAGATGAAAATTACAGATATTCACACCAGACTCAGCCATCAGTTCCGTAACTGCTGCAATGGTTCCCGGCGCATCTTTATGAAGTACGATCAAGGCCGGATTCTGCCCGGTAAGAGAAACCTCCATTCCATTCACACGGGTGATCAGAATATTGCCGCCGCCAATACTGCTGCCCCGAAGGGATACTTTCTCCCCGCCTGCCCCCACAAGAGTAATCTCTGCTGTATTCGGATGGGCGTCCTCCAGCTCTCCTGTTTCAATCTGAATCTTCAGCCCCTCTTTTTTGGCAACATCAAGGGAAAAGCGAATACGCTCATCGTCTGTTTTCATGCCAAGGATTCCGGCTACCAAAGCCTTGTCTGTGCCATGTCCCTTATAGGTTTTTGCAAAAGATCCATGTAAAAAAATATGTGCCTGTACCGGTTTTTCCCCAAGAAGTGCCCGGGTCACCAGACCAATCCTCGCCGCTCCCGCTGTATGGGAACTGGATGGACCGATCATAACAGGCCCCAGAATGTCAAATACATTCATATCATTTTCCTCTTCCTTTTTACTGACAGCCATCAGATGCGTCTGCATCTGCTCTGTTATTATCCCATCTTAACATTAAAACATACGATTTACAACATGATTACAGCGTGTTGGTTGCCTGTATTGGTTTCCTGTTGGTTGCCTGAACCATAATCAGTTTACTGTTCACTCCGCGTACAGTAACCGTTTCGCGATGCACAGAAATCATGCATTCCCATGATTTCGCGCCGCATTTCCCGGATTTCCTGTAACCTTTGGTCACAAAAAACACATCGCAAATACCAAAAATATCTTTACAGCAATAAAATGATGTGCTAGAATGCGGTCATCAACATAAAAGAGAGTGAAAACAAAGCCGTTTTCGTGGTAATACGCCATGGAAGCGGCTTTTTTCATAGCACAAAGAGGGGTAAGAAATGAACGACAGAGCAGAAAAACACATCAGGGAAGAAGTAACGGAGCCTCAGAAAAAACAGGAAAGCTGTACTGCGGCAGAGGTGTTAGTAAAATGCCTGGAAAAAGAAGGCGTGGAATATGTTTTCGGCATTCCAGGCGAAGAAAACCTGGATATGATGAATGCATTGGAAAAATCCAGTATCCGTGTTATCGTTGTACGTCATGAACAGGGTGCCGCATTTATGGCAGACATGTATGGCAGACTTACCGGAAAAGCAGGCGTATGTTTTTCCACCCTGGGACCTGGAGCAGCCAATCTGATCACAGGAACAGCAGACGCCAATTCCGATGGTGCACCGGTAATTGCCATCACCGGCCAGGTGGGAACCGAAAGAATGCATCTGACTTCCCATCAGTACCTGGATCTGGTGGAATTATTCGCGCCCATCACCAAGCGCAGTAAGCAGATTGTCAATCCTGATTCCGTAAATGAGATCATGCGGATTGCTTTTAAATATGCCGAAAGCGAAAAACCAGGCGCATGTCACGTGGACTTGCCTACCAACGTAGCGAAAATGAAAGTAACACCGGGACTTGCAGAAATCCCCATTGATAAGCAGATATACTCCAAGGAATATGCATCTTTCAGCAGCATCGACCAGGCCGCAGCTCTGATCTATAAGGCCAAGCATCCTGTTATCCTTGCGGGACACAGTGCTGTCAGAAATCATGCGGGAGAGGCACTTACCAGCTTTGCAGATGAGCTGAAAATACCAGTAGTCAATACAATGATGGCAAAAGGTATCATCCCCTACAAAAACAAATATTCCATGTGGACCATCGGAATCCCCCAAAAAGACTACCAGAATGAAATCCTGGACATGGCAGATCTGGTAATCGCCGTGGGATATGACATTGTGGAGTTTGCCCCGGGCAAATGGAATGATAACGATAAGCATAAGATCATCCATATTGACCAGCGCCCTGCCCATATCAACATGCTCTATCAACCCCAGGTACAGGTTATCGGCGATATCTCCTATTCCCTGCAGCAGATCCAGTACCGCAGTGACGCCAAGGAGGAACCTACTGAAATCCTCGGTCTGAAAAAAGAAATGGTAGCGGAATACGAAAGCTACGCTGAAGATACCTCATTTCCAATGAAGCCCCAGAAAATCTTATATGATGTGCGGAAATTCATGGGAGAAGACGACATCGTGATTTCCGATGTAGGCGCTCACAAAATGTGGATTGCCCGTGAATACAACTGCTATAAACCAAATACCTGCATTATCTCAAACGGTTTCGCGACCATGGGAATCGCTGTTCCCGGGGCTGTAGCTGCCAAGCTGGTCAATCCAAATAAAAAGGTGCTTGCAATATCAGGGGATGGCGGGTTCATGATGAACAGCCAGGAATACGAAACAGCCCTTAGGGAAGGTGCCCCTATTGTAACCCTGATCTTTTCTGATGCAAGCTATGGACTGATCAAATGGAAACAGATGGATCATTTTGGAAAAAATTGTTTTGTAGATTTCACCAACCCGGATTTTGTGAAATATGCCGAGAGCATGCATGCCAAAGGATACCGGGTGGAAAAGGCAGAAGATCTGATTCCCATCCTGGAGGATGCCTTTAAACAGACCGTTCCCTGTATCATTGACTGCCCGGTAGACTACAGCGAAAACACGAAATTGTCGGAATATCTGCATGAGAAATTTGAATAGAGAAAGGTGATGGTTGCTGCTATACCTGGGTGAAAAGCTTGTGTAAAATCTTTGTCTTATAATTTTCCGTTTATTTTGCCTGGTTCCTGTGGTAGAATAACCACATAGATATGATTAGAATTAAATTCAAAAGCTATATTATTCTAAAGCTTGTTTGAAAAAGGCTTTCTGCAAAATACACCGCAAAGTGAGGTGTCCAGATTGCAGGAATGATTTTTCAAACATGCTCTCGCATTATAGAAATACAAATTCGGGAAAGGCAGGCAATTCATGAAACGAGTAATCACTTACGGCACTTTTGATCTGCTACATTACGGACATATTAATCTGCTCCGCAGAGCCAAGGCTTATGGAGACTATCTGATCGTAGCTTTGTCTACAGATGAATTTAACTGGAATGAGAAGCATAAAAAATGCTATTTCTCTTATGAAAAGAGGAAATCCCTGCTGGAAGCCATCCGTTATGTGGATCTGGTCATTCCAGAGGAAAACTGGGAGCAGAAAGTCAGTGACATTAAGGAATATCACGTAGATACTTTTGTCATGGGAGATGACTGGGAAGGGAAATTCGATTTCCTGAAGCCTTATTGCGACGTGGTATATCTGCCGCGAACACCTGAAATCTCCACTACGCAGATCAAGGCAGATCTGCAGAAATAAATAATGTAAATCATATGGAGTGTACCCGCAGAGATAATCCTGTAGGTACACTCCTGTTTTATTTTAAGTCTTGTGGATACACTCCATTTTATTTTAAGTTCTGGTAACACTCCCAATTTTATTTTCCAAGGCGAATCATGTTCCAGCTATGCTTTCCAAGTACTGTAGCGAGCTTACCGCCATCAATTTTAGATGCTTCTGATTTCGCCGGAACTACCGTATCTGGTGCCGCTTCTGTATTCACAGCTTTCATATCTTCATTAGTAAGTATAATGTGCTCTTTCACCTGATATCCCTCGAACTGGCGCAGGTCACAGCTAACCTCAAGATCCTCTTCCAGGCTCTTATTCACGGCAAAAATCGTAAGGGTGTCTTCCTCTTCATTCCATACACACACAGAGTCTAGATAAGAAACATCACTGTAGTTCCTGCTGTCATATACTGGTGCCAGAACCTGTGTATTCAGCACAGTTCCGCGGCCGAAAATGCTGGTGTACATATACGGGTAAAAAATAGTCTGGCGCCATGCTCCTGTATCAGAGGTCATAATCGGTGCAATAACATTTACCAGCTGTGCCAGGCAGGCCATTTTCACACGGTCAGCGTGACGAAGCAATGTGATCAGCATACTTCCCACCAGAAGTGCATCTTCGAAATTATACACATCTTCTAACTGATGCGGTGCTTTTCCCCATTTTTCCAGCTTCTCATCCGCTTCGTTGCTGTGATACCAGACATTCCACTCGTCAAAGGACAGATTGATCCGTTTCTTTCCATGCTTCTTCGCACGTACAGCATCACAAATGCTGACCACGCCGGAAATGAAATCGTCCATTCCCTTGGAATTGGCAAGGAAATCCGGCGTATCATCTGCTGCATTGCCATAGTACTGGTGAAGAGACATATAATCGACCAGATCATAGCATTCGTCCAGAACTGTATATTCCCAGTCACCAAAAGTCGGCATTCCCAGGTAGGAGCTGCCACAGGCAACTGTCTCGATTTCCGGATCCAGCATTTTCATAATACGGGAGGTCTCTGCTGCTGTCCTTCCATATTCATAGGCGGTCTTGTGCCCCATCTGCCATGGACCGTCCATCTCATTTCCCAGACACCAGGTCTTAATATTGTGAGGCTCTGCGTGACCATTTGCCTTACGCATATCACTGTAATAAGTGCCACCCTTAAAGTTACAATATTCCAGAAGATTTCTGGCTTCCTCTGGCCCCCTTGTACCCAGGTTCACTGCCATCATAATGTCTGTGTCTGCTTTCTTCGCCCAGTCCACGAACTCATCCAGACCGAAGTGGTTATTCTCGATCACGCCCCATGCAAGCTCTGGCCTGGCTGGACGCAGTTCCTTAGGTCCTACGCTGTCCTCCCAGCGGAACCCGGAAACAAAGTTACCACCTGGGTAACGGACAATGGGAACCTGGAGCTCTCTTACCAGTTCCAGAGTGTCCTTACGGAAGCCCTGTTCATCAGATAGATGACTTCCTTCCTGATAAATTCCTTCATAGACAGCACGGCCCAGCTGCTCGATAAAGGAACCGAAGATACGCTTGTCTACCTTACCGGTGAGAAAATATTTGTCAATAATGATCTGTGCTTTTTTCATGGGGATCCTCCTTTTATTTCAGCTATTTAGCAGCTGAACACTTCTATAATAATATCTGACTTTTCGTTTACAGCTCAATTTGCTGTATGCTCTTGTTTTCTATATCTTCTCGTTTCTGTTTGTTCTTATTTTCTATATGTTTCTATTTCTTATTTTAATAAAAACCAGCTATTTTTCCAGTTTTTTTCTTCCGATATAGTTGACTTTTTTTCCGATAATCACTACAGTGAAAGAAAGACCTGAAGGGAGGTTATATAATGAGTGATCCGAATGCTTCAGATATGAATTTTTCCATCCAGTTCTGCGAATATAATTATTCCAACCCGGATTATGACCAGATCTACCGCCCCAGTGGAAGCGGTGATTATCTGTTTCTGCTTTTTAAGACACCTATGAAGGTTTATCTGGACCAGAAGCTTTGCATTTCCAGGGAAAATGCCTGTATTCTTTATGCTCCCGGATATGAGCAGCATTATAAGGCAGTACAGAAATTCCGGAACAGTTATCTTCATTTTTCATGTAGGGAAAATCCAGGGGAACGTTTTGGGATTCCTTTGAATACTATTTTTTATCCCGGGAACCCGGAAGACATTGATAATTGCATCCGTCTTCTGCACAAAGAGCATATATCAAATGATTTATTTTCCGATGAGTATGAATACACTCTTTTCAGACAGCTTATGATCACGGTTGCAAGAGGACTTGAGTCACATCAGATACGGGGAAATGGAACAGAGGGGGAGGAGCTTTATTCGGCCTTCCGGAAGCTCCGGCTGGAAATGCTGACGAATTACGCCAGGCCATGGGACACGCAGGAGCTTTGTGCTTCTGTTAATCTGGAAAAAAGCCAATTCTACTCCTGCTATCAGAAGTTTTTCCAGAGTACCCCACATGCGGACCTTCTACAGATCCGGATGGATAAGGCAAAAAACCTGCTGACCAACCAGGCGCTCACCGTACAGCATATCGCGCGGGCGTGCGGATTTTCGGATTTTTCACATTTCAGCAGGTATTTTAAGAAACAGACAGGATACTCTCCGGCACAGTGGCGGAAGCGGCTTGTTACAATCTGCACATCTTAGCGGTACTTCCAGATACCATGAAACGCGTAGGACAGGAAAAAGCATGCACTTTTCAGCGGCCCGTAGCCAACGTACCGATATACCTGATACGTCATAGCTGCTGATTTCATTTTATTCCTGGACTTGCCGCCTTCGGACAGGCGGTATTTCAGATACGGCTTATCGATTCCAGTAGCATGACCATACTTACGTACTACCTTCAGCCAGGTGATGTAATCCTCATGGCTGTCGTCATGCTCCATAGGAAATTCCAGGGCTACCTCACGTAGGATCAGTACTGAGGAACAATTGATGCTGTTATGTTTCAGAAGCTGGCGGTAATCCAGTCTGGATTTAACTGGAATGTATTTACCTGTTGAGGTGCCATCTGGATTCATCAGATCACGGCCAGTGGAACACAGTACGTCACCAGTCTTGTCAAGTGCTTCCAGCTGGGCGGACAGTTTCCCATCTTCCCACCAGTCATCAGCATCCAGAAACGCGATATATTTCCCCCTGGCCATGGAGACACCACGGTTGCGGGAACCGGCTGCACCGAGGTTGTGCTCATTCTTTACATAGATAAAATCCGGGTGCTTTTCCCAAGGAGACAATGCTTCTCTGGTTCCGTCGGTGGAACCATCGTCAATGATGATCAATTCCAGGGGGACATTCTGGGAATAGACGGACTGAACTGCCTGGGCAATGTATTCCGCACCATTGTATACGGGCATGATGACAGAAACAAGGGGAGAAGGCTTCTGCGGACTGCTTTCTTCTTTCTTATGTTTATCTGGTGCTTCCTGGCTCTGCATTACTTTCCGATCATCTGCTCTTTCCACGTTCTGTATTCCTTTCGCTTCTTGCTTCTACAGGACTTGTGTTTCCTGATCTGCAATGATTTTCCTCATTATAATCCAGAAAGTTTGATTCGTCCAGCCTCTCCATAGTTTTCATGTTTTGAGCTTACGCCAGACCAAATTCTGTCATCATTTTTCTACGATATGTATTATCTGTGCTCGCCAGCAACAGATCATCTATACGGCCTTGGGAAATCAGCTTCTGGTTCAGTTTTCCCATAAGGTTTTCTCCCTCGCTTCTTCCCTCCATGCGGCTATCCTTCATCATATCATCAAACGCTTTACACATATCGAAATTACCTCCTACAATCTCTACTTCTTTTTTTATATTCTTCATTGCTCTGATTCCGGACAATACTGTCAATAGATCATAGGTGTCTTCTGACAGTTTAGAGAAAACACTTTTATTCGCTTCTATATATGTCAGCAATAAGCTGTTTTCCCCCCAAAATAACACCATTCAAAAGGTCTGCTATTCGGTGTAAATTCCTAAAATATTCAATTGATACCGCATTTGTCTCCTTCATGCACACTCCTTTCCAGGTATGATATTGTGTGTAAGATAAAGCAGACGAACGCTGGGGAATACTGGAATATACTAGAAAAACTATATTTTTGACAATTTCTTTATATTTAGCTCTTTATATCATTATATGTAATTTAGTTTTGTTTTTCAAGTATTAGTATATTTTTTTCTTTATCATTTTCACACATACATCATCGTTTAATATTCTAATCTTTAAATGGAACAAGCTGGTCGAATGACCGGATACAGATTCTTCTGTAAGATTCTTTTGTGAAATTTACTTCTATGAAAGCAGTTCTAGTATAAGACCACTGTAAAGAAATTGTCAATTAGACATTATGGACAAAATATCCTGTGATTGCTTGCATCAAGCTTTCACAGGATACTCTAAAATGCACTATTTTAAATCACGCTAAACCAGAAAAAACTTATTTAATAATCTTCACCCATGGGTCTCCGTAGGCATTTGGATTAGGTCTTGCCTGTCCTTTATAACCAGCTTTATAAACATACGCGGTTCCATCATCATCTATAAATATATCACCGTATGACGATTCAGGAACATTGCCTTGAGTATCAACATCATTGGATGTATAAAATCTACCCGAAACCATCGCAAAGTTGCTTTTTCTATTATCTGACATTGGATTAAAATATCCCCACTGATTAAATTCTTGTCTATTAGTTTCCAGAGATATATAGTATATACCTTCAAAACGAACAATTTGCCCCGTTTTCCAACTATACCAACCATTGGTGGGAGCAGTTGGCCAATCAACCATGCCATTTTTTTCTACAATCGACTTCCAAGCATCTCCCATTGAGGGTATCGGCGTCGGAGTTACAGAACCTCCTGTTCCCGGTGTAGAATTCTCTCCAGAATCTCCACTTCCACCACCAGTGCCACCATCACCCCCCCCCGATGTTCCACCAGATGTCCCTGAGTTTCCCCCGCTCCACTCAAACGAAACATACTCTCCCGTTGAGCCTGCCACCGGATGATATGTAACCTTACAATACCCATTCGGTCCCGGTTCGCCAATCCAATACGGTGATCCAGCGCTCGACGACACCCCTCCAATCGTAATCGGCAGCGCCGTCTGCCAGCCATCCTGTTTCTGTTTCAGAGGCTGTACCGTAATGGAATACTCATTTTTCTGTGAGTCATATATTGTCTGAGTACTGTCTTTCGTATAGATTGCAGTGGTATCCCCTGTTATCGCAGCCATCATCACTTCCGCGTAGGCTGACCTGACGTCTGAAAGATCAACTGCCTCCCGGCTTTTTTCCAGCTGGCTCGTAAAAATTGGAATGGCAATTGCTACCAGCACTGCAATAATTGCCACTACAATTAACAATTCTGCCAATGTAAAACCACTGACCGATTTCTTTTTTCTTTCCATAAACATTTCCTTATCTCTTGTATAAGTATTTTCTTACTCTTATGTATAAACATTTCCTCATCTTATATACGGCATTACCTTGCTCTGCTTATATAATTATAAGGAACAACTTACACAGCCCTTTTATTCTATGTTTTTATTAATTAAACGTATTTTTTGTCTTTCAATAATAGCACATAGCCATATAAAAATCCATTTACATTTTTTACAAAAGAATCCCCTGTTTTCGTAGAAAATACATATTGATCTAGAAATACCGAAGAAATAAGAAAACACCGACGCCAGTCTTTCTTATCAAAAAAATGATACCTGGACATATCGCAATATTTCCCGCACAATACATCCAGATATCATTTTTCCGATGCCAAAGCATATTCAAGCACAATTTTCACTCTGACACTTATTTCAGTTTCAAACCATCCTTAAAAGCATTTCCCACCTTTTCCCCAAGAACCAGGTAAGCATTGTTTACAGGGTCATAGCTGATTGGTTTTAATTTGGCAGGATCAATATGACCGTCAGTAAGAATGGCTTCATCTGCATTGATATTCACGATCTCACCAACCAGAATGCCATTGTCAAAACTTTTCACTTTGCACTCAAGTGCCATTGGAAGCTCATCGATCAGCGGTGCATTGACAAATTCACTTCTGGTCGCATGGAAACCGGCTTTTGCAAACTTGTCCGGTACTTTTTTCGCAGATTCAATTCCTACATAATCGCTGGCTGTAACGGTATCTGCAGTTGCCATGCTTACGGTGAAAGCGCCTGTCTTAGCCATATTTTCTGTAGTTTTGTGATCAGCCATGCTGATACTGATCTCATTCATATCCGTAATGATTCCCCATGCCGCATTCATTGCATTCGGCACACCATTCTCATCATAGGTCGCAATGATCAGCACTGGCATTGGGTATAGCCATGGTTTCGCTCCAAAATTAACTCTGCTCATAATTGATACCTCCCGTTTTTATACCATTTTTCTGGTTTGATTCTAACGCCTGATTCACAAAACAGCAAGATGGAATCTGGCACTGTTCCTAAAACTGTTTTCCAAAGTTCTCTATTTGATCGGCGTATTCAGGTCAGACCAGGCATATTTTTTTGCATTCTTTCCAATGTCCCCTGTTCCTTCCAAATAGTAGCTTTCTCCATTTCCATTTATTTGTACTCCATACCAGGTAACACCGGAACTTTTTTGTTTCATTGTCAGATTCTTTTGAATACCATTCTTCTCCAAAAAATCCCATACAAGCTTGTAGCCGTGAAGATTACCATCTGACGCATTATGGTATTGGACTCCATTAATAATAAGATCATTTTTAACCTGTCCATTATTTCCACTAAAGCCACCGTTTTTTTCATTCCGGGACACCACTACCTCAAGCATAGCATCTTTATTATTAAACACAAACGATTCATCGTTAATCGCATTCGCCAGCACACTTCGTATATTCCGGGCATTTTCCACGTCTACCGCCCGCCTTGCTTTTTCCAGCTGGGAAGAAAAAACCGGAATACTGATTGCCACCAGCACAGCAATGATCGCCACCACGATCAGAAGTTCTGCCAGCGTAAATCCGCTCTTTTTCCTATCCAAATTTCCTCATCCTACCTAAGTCTGTCAAATCAATCTTCTGTATCTCTCCCACTTCACCCGTCGGGGACAACGGGCAGACTGCGTAATTTCTGGTTTCATTTCCTATCCTAACCTTGGCTATGTAGTGCCAGCTGCGCCAATCATCTGAACCAATCGGGTAATCACCATAACAGTTATGAATATCATCAAAACCACCAATCAGTTCCGCAAACTGGCAAAGTGCAGCTGGTGAAGTGCAGGAATCCCAACGGTAAGATATGAAGTACGGGCTATTTGGCTCAGACGCCAGGGACACCAGATACTCTCCATGAACCGTTACATATTTAAAAAGTCCTGGCTTGGTGAGATACTCACATACTGCATCCATTTTTTCAAAAGGCGTCATGCCTGACGTGGTGGTCTTGTTAATAATATCGGTCATCCATGCCTTTGCAGCCTTATCATAATCCAGCACATTCAAAGTCATTCTTTTGGCAACCGTGTAACCGGTTAAAGAATATTCACGGAATTCAACATTATAAGTCCCCGCTTCCGAAAATCTTACATATCCGATATAACCGCCTTTTACTTTCTTCAAAGATGAGGTCTCAGAATCATCATTTTCGTAAGGAATATCCTCATATATATGAGTCGTACCACCAGAATACACATTTACGAAAGGACTTTTTCCATTGCAAAGCAGCTCAAAGGAATTCAGATCCGGATTGTCTGTCTTTATAAAAAGAGGCTTTATACAATCTGTATAAATATCCGCTTTCTGCTTATCCAGTCCATAAATTTCATAGGTATATCTGGCAGGTTCTGTGCCTTCCTTATCATAATTTGGCAGATCAACCTTGCGGATTTCACTCCATGGGCTTACGACTTTCACGTTATTGCGTACTGTGTAAGAACGAACCTTCACATAATAACTTCTGCCAGTATTTAAATAATAAAAACTGATACTTCCAATGCCATTGTACTCGCTAACGCATCGGCTTACCTGAATACTTTCCTTGAACGCATTGTTATAAGAAAGATAACCCTCATACCCGGTGTAAGCATCTGATGATGAAAAAGTTCCCGGGCAATTCAGCTCAATCCATTCATCTCCATAATCTACGGATTTCACATTCGGAACCGGAAGGCTCTTATCCAGAGTTTCCGATTTCACCTCATAGGAAGTCTCCACACGGGGATCATACAGTTTCTGGGTAACCTGAACAGTGGAAGTGATTTTCTGACCGTAAATATCTGTAATCGTGATCACACATTTTCCTGGCTCCAAAGTCTCGAAGTCACAATATCTGTTTCCTTTATCTCCTAAGGAATAAACAACTGTTTCATCGGAAATGTTGATATCCTTTATATTATTGGAAGTCTCAATTCCGTAGTATTTTCCACTTTCCAGGGTGATACTGGATTGTCCTTCTTCAAAAGTCAGCTTTGGCAATGGTTTCGTTGTAGGAGTTGGGGTCGGCTTTTTGGTTGGAGCTGGTGTCGGCTTTTTCGTTGGAGTCGGCTTCACAGCTGTATTACTGCTTTTTCCTGTAGTTTTGCGGGAAATCGCCACGGACCAGCCGGAGTAATATTTCTTTCCTTTTACAGTCATGTAAGTACGGACTTGCATATAATAGGTAGTTCCTGCTTTCAGACTACCGATTGCGAAGCTTGTCTTCTTATTCCCTTTCACAGTCAAAACCTTGGCATTTTTCAGCTTGGAATTGGTAGAATAACGGAGCTGATAGCCGCTTGTCTGGGCAGTCTGCTTCTTCACCACTACATTGATACCATTTTTCCTGGCACTGGCACTTATGATCTGTGTCTTCGGTGGCAAAATGGTAAACTGCCTCTTCACCGTCCCTGTGTAAGCGCCTTTTCCTATAATCTGAATGGTATAAGAGCCTACATTTCTGCATCCTGATGAATACTTCACCGTATAATTTTTCTTCTCTTTCAGCTTTTTGCCCTTATAGGTTACCGTCACTTTCGGGCGCTGCACTTTCTTATTATAAGTAAATTGCCCGGCTGATAATCTGATCTCGGCATTTTTCAGATTCACCTTTGACGCCGCAGATACCTGAATAGTGCCACCCAAAAGGATCAGGCAGAACGTCAAAAGATAGACCAGCCATTTTCTCTTATGTCCATTCTTTTCCATAAAAAATACTCCTTCTTTTTTGATTCGATTTTAGCACCTGACCACTAAAATAACAAGGTCTGGATATATCTTTTAAATTAGCTCCATAAAATTCTGTTTTTCTGTTTATTCTGTTCATGCCAGCAATCCATAAAATTGGTTGTGTTCAAAAACAATTATAATAATCCAATTTTTCATTTACTTTTTTCAGCAAAATAGTACAAATTCATACCTCAATGTGCTATATTAAGAGAAAGGTTAACTTTTGACCTTGACATCATATTTTACAAAAGGAAATAAGGTGGGGAAGGTAATGAAAAATAAGAAAGGCTTTACACTGGCAGAACTTTTGATCGTGGTTGCCATCATTGGCGTGTTGGTCGCAATATCCATTCCGATATTTAACAATCAGCTGGAAAAGGCCCGGCGGGCAGTTGATATCCACACCGCCAGGGATATCGAGTCTATACTGGCCACCGCTGTAAACGATGGAAGTGTACAGTTCCCGTCACAACTCGGATCTAATAATTATTCTATATGGGTTACACTTGCACGGGATGAAAATAGTTTTCCTAAAGACTATAAGAAAGACCAAATAAAACATGGAACTTTATTCTGCGGCGTAGATCCCGGCACAACTATAAATGGAGTCTCAAGTAACCCGTGGAATGCCTATCATCAGGGAATAGAAAATTTATTAACAAATTCCGGATTAAATGTCGATACCTTAAAAATAACCAGTAAATCAAATAAAAATAATGGGTGGGACTGGATAGTGATAAATGTGGGATATAACAAAAACAAACAACTTTCCACCCGAATATATAGTGGCATGGCTAATGCAGACAGCGAACCCACAAACACTACTGTTATGAACAACTCTAATATTGCCAAATATATTGGCGGCCAGAATTAGCTTGGAAGGCTCGCTTTTTTGAAAAAGGCAAGAATATACCTTTCAAAATTCCAATTTCTATCTGCTGCTATATCCCGCCTTCTTAAACTCCGAAAACAGGGCATCTATTTCCACTGGTGTGACACAGATCAGGTTCATAGGGGAGGCCAGCTTCTTTAAAGCCGTAAGCGGAATTTTCTTATACTCTGCGTGGGCATTGTAGGCTTCGGAAAATGGCTCGATCAGTTCCGCTTTTCCCATAATCTGCAGGCTTCTCAAATTGCCAAAACTGTCATATTTATCATAGACAGCCAGACATACATTCTCGTTTTTTTCCAAACCTATGAATTTCCTGCCACCCTCTGAAAGCATCCAGAACTTATCGTCGTGGAAGCTGTATTCTATAGGTGTACATCTAATGTAATCCCCAGTGCCTGTGGCAAGCGCGCAGGTATTATTTTCATTTATAAATTTATATACAGCCTGCTTCAATGTCTCCTTCGGCATCTCGGTCTGTTCTTTTTTATCCCAGTAGGTTGCTGCTTTTTCAAATTCTTCATGTGTCATTATGATTGCCTCCTGGAGTGTGCAGATTATATTTTTCAAACACGCTCTTTTATTTTTCTGGTTTGATTTTAGCACCTGACCTGATAAATAACAAGAGCTCAAAAAGGCAATCATATCGTCTGGCAAAGTGTATCACTACGCCACGTTTTCAACAGAAATCAATTTTTCCAATTCCCTTGCCTCTTCCAGAGACATCTTTACCGCAGTCCCGTTTCCGTTATCTTTCACTTTAAACACCTGAACTGCAATTTTTATATTATCACCACTTTTTAAATCATCTGCTTTCTTATAAGTATAAGTCTCATCTGACTCATATGTTGTGTTCACAAACTGCTTCTTTATATTATTATCTCTATAGTCTGTAACATTGAGTGTATAGTTTTCCTTGGAACCTGTAATATTACGTCTTCCAGAATTCACGATGATATTATTATCACTGTCCACAATAAAATAACCGATCTGATACGCATATCCTTCACTTATACCCTTTTGAAGCGTAGGACTTGCACTTGTAATTGCAGCTGTGGTAAGCTGCTGTTTCGTTCCATTTGTTGCAGTTAAAAAGTCAGTAATCGCATTGCAAGGCCAATTTGCGTCATTATGACTTCCTGCCGACGCATCTAAACGGTTATCATCCCCAACACTCCAATGATAGTTTACCCGCAAGGTTAAACCATTCCAGGTTAATGTTACTTCCTGATTAGTCATGTTATATGCGACGATACATTTTCCATCCCCCATAACATTCCCTTTCCACCGTGGATCATCAGAAGTAATCCCACCTACATTCAAAACACCCTTAGTAGTCCAGCCATCTTTCTTTTGCTTCAAGTAAACAATTTTATTATATTCTTTGGTAAAAGCGTTATAATATACACTATTCGTATCACCAGTATTCGCTTCTGCCATAATCTCCGCATACGCGGCACGCACATTGGCCAAATCAGTTGCCTCACGGCTTTTTTCCAACTGTGAAGAAAAAATAGGAATGCTGATGGCAACAAGCACACTGATAATTGCAACAACAATAAGCAATTCTGCCAGTGTAAAACCTTTATTTTTTGTATTCAATTTCAATACTTCCTTCCTTTGCTATGTGGATTTTATTATAGCAAAAGAGCAGGAATGTGTCTATTCCCGTTGGTATTGTACCTGGCTGAAAAATTATCAAGATGGAATAGTGTTTCCCTCACATGATTCCGTTTTCTCTCAAAACCTTAATCGCTGATTTTCCTTTTCTGCAGCCTCCGCCCGATTTTTCAGCAGGAACTCCTTTAGAATCCCTTCCTGAATGCATTCCTGCACCGCCTGTTCTATCGCAGTTTTCACAGGCAATGTCTTCTGGTGTTGCCTTACTCTTGCTACGAAATCTGCATATTCCTTCAAAATCTGGCATTGCTCCATCAGCTTCTGATTATGGCCTTCATTTATGTTAAGAACAGTGACCTTCAGCTCTAATTCCGGCTCCCCACTGAAATTCTCATATGCATCTGACAACCGGTGCTCGAACCGTTCCCCAACCTCAGACTTGCCGTTATAAAATACAATAAACCTTGGCGCTGGCAGTTTCTGCTGTCTGGTGGAATATAGGGAAATCTTCTTCTGCTTCACATACTTCTGATATTCCTTTGCAATATAAAGAAGGTCTCTCAACGGAATATTTGGATTATACGTGGACTGGTGTTCCCACAGGAAAATGTTGCAATCCAGGATAAACGCAAGATCATTCTTCACTCCCATGTAAATCGCACTGTCTAATGTCACAATTTCCAACAAATCCGGATCACGGTAATCTCTTCCGTTTAAGGCATTATACAAAGACAACAGGTTCTTCTTATCAGAAAAAAGCATTCGAAAAATCGTGTCCTTATATTTCACATTGCTGGAAAAATTGTCCTAAGAAAATTAGTTTCCTTCACATAATTCCGTTTTCTTTCAGAATTTCTCTTAACAGCAAGACTTCCTTTTCAGCAAAATCTGCTCGTATTTTTTCAGAATCCGCCCGTCTGCGTTCTCTCTCCGTATTCTTCCGTTCCCTTTCTTCTCCAATCCGAATTCCGATCTCCTTTCCGATCTCCTTCTCTTCCCTCCGTATAAGTTCCTCTTCCTCTTTCTGGTTATACTCAAATATGCTCATTTCAATAACCTCCGCCCGGTTTTCCAGCAGGAATTCCTTTAGAATCCCTTCCTGAATGCATTCCTGCACCGCCTGTTCTATCGCAGTTTTCACAGGCAATGTCTTCTGGTGTTGCCTTACTCTTGCTACGAAATCTGCATATTCCTTCAAAATCTGACACTGCTCCATAAGCTTCTGATTATGGCCTTCATTTATGTTAAGAACGGTAACCTTCAGCTCTAATTCCGGTTCCCCGCTGAAATTCTCATATGCATCTGACAACCGGTGTTCGAACCGTTCCCCTACCTCAGATCTACCATTATAAAATACAATAAACCTAGGTGCCGGCAGCTTCTGCTGTCTGGTGGAATATAGGGAAATCTTCTTCTGCTTCACATACTTCTGATATTCCTTTGCAATATAAAGAAGGTCTCTCAACGGAATGTTCGGATTATACGTGGACTGGTGTTCCCACAGGAACATGTTACAATCCAGGATAAACGCAAGATCATTCTTCACTCCCATATAAATCGCGCTGTCTAATGTCACAATTTCCAACAAATCCGGGTCGCAGTAATCCCTTCCGTTTAAGGCATTGTACAAAGACAAAAGATTCTTCTTGTCAGAAAAAAGCATCCGAAAGATTGTATCTTTGTATTTCACATTAACCGCCTTTGTCACCTCATCCGCCTGCTGTGAGTCCTGTTCTTTTACATTCGCTGCACTCTGTTTCACCATATTCAATTCTCCCTTCCCAGGAGACTCGAATCCTACGTTTCAGACATCTCCTGCTCTTACTTAATTTGGAATGAAAAGCATAGATTTCTGAAATGTATTTAGATGAAAATAGATGGCGCAGGACGCGCCCTGATAATTAGAAGAAATATGCTTTGTGTTTATACTAACATATCCGCGTGGTTTTGAGAAGAGCGAATATATTAAATAAGTATAAATTTTATCTTATTAGTTTTATTTTGTTATTATGCATGCTGTATTATCTATTATAGTCAATATATCAGTATGGTATTATACTTATAAAAATGAATATGCTACCGAAAAAAGCCAAAGAATTCTCAAACGTTCAAAAAATAAAAATCCTGCACCGATGATACAGATTGAAGCACCTTCACCAGTACAGGATTTTGTTATCTTAAAAACAGTATTTCATCTGACTTGAAAATCAATCTAGGAAAATTAACAAGATAGAATAATATTTCCTTCACATGATTCCATTTTCTCTCAGAATTTTCCTTAACCGCTGATTTTCCTTTTCAGCAGTATCTGCCCGAACACTTTCGGCATCAGCCCGAACGCTTTCGGCATCTGCCCGGGCACTTTCAGCATCGGCCCGCCTGCGCTCTCTTTCTGTATTCCTCCGTTCTCTCTCCGTATTCTTTCGCTCTCTTTCTTCTCCAATCCGAATTCCGATTTCCTTTCCGATTTCCTTCTCTTCCCTCCGTATAAGCTCCTCTTCCTCTTTCTGGTTATACTCAAATATACTCATTTCAATAACCTCCGCCCGGTTTTTCAGCAGGAATTCCTTAAGAATCCCTTCCTGAATACATTCCTGCACCGCCTGTTCTATTGCAGCCTTCACAGGCAATATCTTCTGGTGTTGCCTTACTCTTGCTACGAAACCTGCATATTCCTTCAAAATCTGGCATTGCTCCATCAGCTTCTGATTATGTCCTTCATTTATGTTAAGAACGGTAACCTTCAGTTCCAATTCTGGTTCTCCACTGAAATTCTCATATGCATCTGACAACCGGTGCTCGAACCGTTCCCCTACCTCAGATCTACCATTATAGAATACAATAAATCTTGGTGCTGGCAGCTTCTGCTGCCTAGCGGAATATAAAGAAATCTTCTTCTGCTTCACATACTTCTGATATTCCTTTGCAATATAAAGAAGGTCTCTCAACGGAATGTTCGGATTATACGTGGACTGGTGTTCCCACAGGAACATGTTGCAATCCAGGATAAACGCCAGGTCGTTCTTCACGCCCATATAAATCGCACTGTCTAAAGTTACAATTTCCAGAAAATCCGGATCACGGTAATCTCTTCCGTTTAAGGCATTATACAAAGACAAAAGATTCTTCTTGTCAGAAAAAAGCATCCGAAAAATCGTGTCCTTGTATTTCACATTGACAGCCATTGTCTCCTCATCTGTTTGCCGGGAACCCTGCATTTTTACGTTTGCTGCATTCTGTTTCACCATATTCAATTCTCCCTTCCCAGGAGACTCGAATCCTACTCTTCAGAAATCTCCTGCTCTTATTTAATCTGGAATTAAAAGCATAGATTTCTGAAATGTATTTAGATGAAAATAGATGGCGCGGGACGCGCCTTGATAATTAGAAGAAATATGCTTTGTGTTCATATTAACATATCTGTGCGGTTTTGGAAAGAGCAAATATATTAAATAAGTATAAAATTTATTTTATTAGTTTTTATTTGTCAAATATGCCAGCTGAAGAAGACGAGGAATCTCTAAACACTCAAAAAAAGGAAATCCTGCACCAACGATACGGATCGAAGCGCATTCGCCAGCGCAGGATTTTATTATTAAAAAAAAGTATTGTCCCAGGAAAAATCAACAAAATCAAATGACATTTTCTCACATGATTCCGTTTTCTCTCAAAATCTCCCTTAACCGCAGAATTTCTTTTTCAGCAGAATCTGCTCGAACGCTTTCGGCATCAGCCCGGGCACTTTCAGCATCGGCCCGCCTGCGCTCTCTTTCTGTATTCCTCCGTTCTCTCTCCGTATTCTTTCGCTCTCTTTCTTCTCCAATCCGAATTCCGATTTCCTTTCCGATTTCCTTCTCTTCCCTCCGTATAAGCTCCTCTTCCTCTTTCTGGTTATACTCAAATATACTCATTTCAATAACCTCCGCACGGTTTTTCAGCAGAAATTCCTTAAGAATCCCTTCCTGAATGCATTCCTGCACCGCCTGTTCTATTGCAGCCTTCACAGGCAATGTCTTCTGGTGTTGTCTTACCCTTGCTACGAAATCTGCATATTCCTTCAAAATCTGGCATTGCTCCATCAGCTTCTGATTATGGCCTTCATTTATGTTAAGAACCGTGACCTTCAGCTCTAATTCCGGTTCCCCGCTGAAATTCTCATATGCATCTGACAACCGATGCTCGAACCGTTCCCCAACCTCAGACTTGCCGTTATAAAATACAATAAACCTTGGTGCTGGCAGCTTCTGCTGTCTGGTAGAATATAGGGAAATCTTCTTCTGCTTAACATACTTCTGATATTCCTTCGCAATATAAAAAAGGTCTCTCAACGGAATATTCGGATTATATGTGGACTGGTGTTCCCATAAGAACATGTTGCAATCCAGGATAAACGCCAGATCATTCTTCACTCCCATGTAAATCGCACTGTCTAATGTCACAATTTCCAACAAATCCGGATCACGGTAATCTCTTCCGTTTAAGGCATTATACAAAGACAACAGATTCTTTTTGTCAGAAAAAAGCATCCGAAAGATTGTATCTTTGTATTTCACATTGACAGCCATTGTCTCCTCTTCTGCCTGCCGTAAGTCTTGGTCTTTTACATTTGCTGCATTCTGTTTCACCATATTCAATTCTCCCTTCTCAGGAGACTCGAATCCTACTCTTCAGACATCTCCTGCTCTTATTTAATCTGGAATGAAAAGCATAGATTTCTGAAATGTATTTAGATGAAAATAGATGGTGCTGGCGCGCCCTGATAATTAGAAGAAATATGCTTTGTGTTTATACTAACATATCCGTGTGATTTTGGGAAGAGCGAATATATTAAATAAGTATAAAATTTATTTTATTAGTTTTGAAATATATTTTTTCAATGGTATTACACTTGCCAGAAAAATTCATTAGAAAAATTACCGATAAAATCAACACGATAGAATAGAAATGCAACTAAGAAACGGAATCGCTACCTCAAAAAGATAAAAAAACACAAAAACTATTTACATGTTCCGGGCTAAATATTTACAACTTAAAAAGGTAACCAGCAAAAGTTCCCCAAAACGATGGCTAAGATTGGATTATTATAAATATTGGATATGTAAATGAAAAATAGAGGGACACGCATATACAATGAAATGAAAAATAGAGACGGTGATCCTAGTAAGACTCCCATTATAAATAGAATACTTCTAATACTGGGGAATTTGTAAATTGAGTGAAATAATATTTTTCATTTTACAACACTCAGATATGTAAAAGGACATTTTACGGCGCACATATTTAATAGAATAAAAGAATAAAGACTCAAGCAACAATCATTAAACAATAAAATTTATTGCTATACGAAAATACCTTACACAACTTAAATAGTAAGATTTAAATTGTGCAAGGTATTCCATCACCTTAAAATTCAGATTTTAAACCAATTTTCTCTTTTATATTAATCAACTTGGGTATAACCAGTTGGATCACTAGATACAACAGCAAAAGTTCCAGCCGCGCCACCAGTTGTACTTGGAGTATATATTACCCACACCTTTTTAGGAACAGTATTATTTGAACCCGTACCCATTATATCTTTTTCAGTGGTCGCCAGCTCACCTGTAAAATCAATTGTTGTCTGCCATTCTGCTTTTTTCTGTTTTACATCAATTGCCTTGGACTTAACTTTTGCAGAATCTTTTGTAAGAACCGCTGAAGCCACTTCCGCATATGCTGCACGTATATTAGCCGCATCTACAGCTTCTCTTGATTTTTCCAACTGACTATTAAAAATAGGAATACTTATCGCAACCAAAACAGCCGCCTAACACGCATCCTGCTCCAAGTAGTAATAGTTTGCAGTATCTCGTAAAGGGTGTCAAAACTGAAATGACACCCCAAGAATGAAAATGACACCCCTACCAAAAATTTGACACCCTTTAACAGAGAACTGTCCCAATGTTTAATAGCAATTCTATTTTCCCATTTCCTTTTCAATTCCCGTTTCTTCTACCGCCAAAACTTCTTGTAGCTTACTTTCAAAAACCCCATTATCTCTTCCTCCCAAATCAATATCTGTCTCAGAAGAGAAGATACGGCATCTGCCATCAGAAAACAGTACTACTCCATAGGAAGTCCATCCATCATTTTTTGTACTGTTAGCATGAACCTTGATTGAATGAAATCCTGTACTCTCAAACAACTTTCTCACACGGGCATAATCATCTCCATTATCCCCCTTCCAATCAGCTCCATCAACGAGCACTGTTCCGCTGGCGCGATAATATGTACCGTCTTTTTTTACAATCGCAGCAACATACGTTGTTTCTGTTGCATTTGGAAATTGAATGGAACCACTTGCATATGAATTCATGAGAATAGATTTCATATTTCTCGCATTTGAAAGATCCACAGCTCGTCTGCTTTTCTCCAACTGTGACGTAAAAATAGGGATAGAAATGGCAACAAGTACAGCTATTATCGCCACTACAATTAAAAGTTCTGCAAGTGTAAATCCATGTTCACTTTTTCCCCACCATATATATTCATTACTACATCGTGTTCTTCTATTGCATGGCTTTTCATTTTTCTCATGATTTCCCATAATAATCTTCCTCCAATATTGTAAGGAACTCTTTTTTGTGTCTATGAGTATTATATATGATTTACTACCTCTATACAAGCCGGAGTGTCGTTATTTTCGTTACCGAATCCTTCTGTTTCGTATAACGAGTCCCAGGGTTTCGTTGTGGGGTTAGCAATTTGAGAAACAAAACAAACTTTCAACGAAACTACCATAGAAAAACACTTCATGCAGAAATACACGGATAGAAAAAAATACAAAATCATTAACTCAGCTTCAACGCAAAGAAACCGCCGCACCAACGTTTCTTTCGTCGATGTGACGGCTTCCCGTTTCATTCATGAATGATTATTCTATCAACTACCTTGCCTTCCCGGGTGCTTGGTAGTTGAGTTATGTAGGGGAAATCCCGACACAAACCTGTCACCTATCATGCTCTATTTTGTACAAAAGTATATAGAACCATTCAGGGGTTCTGACTATTTTCCCATTCTTCTTGAAGCGTTTGATAATATGCGTAGGCATCGTTCAGATTATCAAATACCTTTTTCTTATCATCCTTACGAATAACAGTGTCCATTTCAAAGTCATTGTCAGAATGATTTGTTCTTCCATGTTCATCTCTTGAAATAACAAAATATGGTTGGTTCTGAGCACCGTCATTCTGCTTAAATAATGAAGCCATTCCTACTTGGATTGTTCCATTTTCTTTTTGTAATATGGCAGGAATCTTATCTCCAGCCTTCCAATTATCATGTTCACTAATATCTACTTCAGAAAATAGATAATTCTTGTTACCTTTTTCGTTATATGCGATGGTACTTGTTCTATCTGAAGAAAGAATCGCCCATGTTTTTATTTTACTTCCTTTATTCTGAAGTTCTTCATTAATTTTTTTTATTGAAGAATTATTACCTGTATATGTGGAATTTGCAACAATAAAACTCGTTGTATTTTTACCTAGAACAACGGATTGAAATGCACTTAGTATATCATTATTATATTGTACAGTTGAACCACCCGAAGCTGTACCTCCATTCCAGTTAAAAATAACACCTGTATCATCTTTATAAGACACTGTACATGTTCCATCAGGGCTTGGAAAACCTATCCAATGTTCGTTTTCTGGCTTATCTTTTGTAACAGTTACCTCTGCAATAGTAACAGGATAACTCTGCCAATCATTCTGTTTTTGTTTTAAATCAATTTTTGCTGAATAAACACCATCACTATAAATTTTTTCTCCGTTATATTCAACATCTTTATCTTCAGTAATAGCAGCAGACATTACTTCTGCATAGGCAGCTCTAACATTGGCTAGATCGGTTGACTCTCTACTTTTTTCAAGCTGTGAGCTAAAGATTGGAATAGATATCGCCACAAGAACACCTATTATCGCCACGACAATCAATAATTCCGCAAGAGTAAAACCACTTTCATTAAATTTATTTTTTCTATCTTTCATACAGATGTCACCTTTTTCTATTATCTAAAGTTTATCATATGTCATCGACTCAAGCATATTGTAGCAAATCCATCTTTCCAAATCAATAACTGAAAGGACATTTTTTATATTTTCTCTGTCTTCAACTGTAAGTACCGTTGTATCGCTTTTGATACTAAGAGAAATCGACACATAAAAAGAAAAACACAAAATCAGTAACTCAAATTCAACGCAAAGAAGCCACCATACCAAAGTTTGATTCGCCAATGTAACGGCTTCATGTTTTTTATTCGTCAATGAGTTTTCAATCAACTACCTTGCCGTTCGCGAGCGTTAACAGTTGAGTTATGTAGTGGAAAGCTGGACACATACCTGTCCTCCTGTCCTACAAATATTGAAACCCAGTAAGATGTGGTATCTTCTCCGACGGAAAGGATAATAGATGGTGTATAACTGTTTCTTGTAGCCAAATGTAAAAGTGTAATACTATTGCATCAATTCCCTCCATGCAACCGCAGCAGCATTTAACAAATCACAAGATTCATTATCCATACCCATCTTCTCCTTTGTCTAAATAATAAGAGCCCTGCCGAAGCAAGGCTCTCACTAAGCGTTTTTCTTCGATTCATAGAATCTATTCGGCTTGTGGTTTTCGCATAACCCACTGTCTGGCTCCACAATCGTCTGAAACCGAACCAGTCAATTGCTTCATCACCGCGATAGCTGATCATCGCCGCTACCCTCTAAAATCATTATATTACAAAATCTCCAAAGTTCAATACCTATGAAAAGTTTTGTGGTTCAAGAATTTCTTTACGCTCATTTATATTATATTCAGGATCAAGTAAAAATCAACACATTATTTTTCAATCCCATCCTCTAGTGGTCAATGCCTGTAAGAGAACCTCTGTATCTGCTTCCCAAGTGAGTGTACCGTTCTTGGCAATTTGTTTCAATCTGAACTCCCATCTCAAATAATGATAATGTTATTTCCTTTGCTTATTCTAATGCACCTATCATATTTCCACTTTCTGTCAATTGAATCCGGACAGAGAACCGTCCCCCCTGGCATATGGCTGTTTTCTTACTTCTAAAGATTTTAAAGCCTCTTCGGCAAGCTTATGCGCATCGTCATCTGTCTTCAAATTTACAACATCCTTGCCATCTTTTAGAACTCTAAAATTGGCACCAAAATAAGTATGAGCAGAATCAGTATAAAATGTATATGTAACCGTTTTGTTGCTAGATGTTCCTACATATTCCGTTTTTGCCAACCACTTCGAATCAGCATAATAAGTCTCGCCATCAGCTGCTGACCATTTATCATTTTTTACATCTGAAGGTGTACTCCCTTTAAACAGCAGTGTTCCCATTTGAACCTTATAATCTTCCTCATAATCTTCCGGTAGGGTAAATGTCACTGTATACTTTGTATTCGGTTCCAATTGAATCAGCTTCTCTGTACTCATTCGTTTAGGGGCATTATTATTAGTAGTATCCGTACCATCACCATTCCATGTTAAGAAATCTCTTTTTCCCATTTCGTTATAACGAAATGCTCCACCATTCCAGTCAATTAACAAAGGATTCTCTCCCTCGCCCACATTCGGATTATAGCGAACCGTGCACCATGATCCAGGCTCGTTTTTCATGCCGCCGTTTGCATAATTACATTCGGCAATGGTAATTTTATCCTTATCCATGACCCAACCAGGTCTCTGTTTTAAGGGAACCTCTGCTGAATAGAATTCACCATTCTTGATTTTAACACCATTATAAGTCGCGGTGGAATCCTCGGTCATAGCAGCAGTCATTATCTCTGCATAAGCCACCCTTACATTGGCTAAATCCGTGGCCTCCCGGCTCTTTTCTAACTGTGACTTAAATATGGGAATCGCAATCGCAACAAGCACAGCTATTATCGCCACTACAATTAAAAGTTCTGCAAGTGTAAATCCATTTTTTCCCCACCATGTATGTTCATTACTACATGGCTTCTCATTTTTCTTATGATTTCCCATCATAACCTTCCCCCAATATTGTAAGGAACTCTTTTTGTGTCTATGAGTATTATATATGATTTACTACCTCTATACAACCCGGAGTTTCGTTTTTTATGTTGTTTTCAAATAATCTGACACCCTTGACACCACGTTTAATCATTACATTAACAGAAATTTAATTAGCCGCTTTCTCTATCCGCATTGCACCAAAAATTAACGGCCTCACTACGATAGTGAAGCCGTTTTTCTCTATCATTATTTCTTACAAGCTGACATTCTTTTTCGTTCCATCCATGAATACAACAGTAAAATTGTTCTTATCCTTGACGATTATCTCCGTCAAAACCATTCTTGTGAGTTCTGTAATTTCCTCTTCTATCGTCCCCTCGGCCGTCAGTTCTATCATTTGTCTTCCTCGCAGCCTTTGCAGGACGTCTCCCTCGCGGATGCTCTTTTCCCATGCCGGAATGTATTCTTCCCGATTCTCAACAAGGCTGTTCCATACTACGACTACTGCCTTCCGAAGAGCTTCCTCTCGAATGTTGTCGGATAAGCAGGTACATCCCTTTGCCTTTTCTGCATTCGTGCATTTCCAAAAAACTGCCTTGATTCCTGTCCAGTACTTGCGGATATACTTGCCGCTACAATTCCCACAAAAAACCTTTGAGAAAAATGGATCAAAGGTACAGGAGCCAGTGTCCTTAATCTTGTGGACTTTCTTAAATCTATCTATTCTCAGGAGTTCCAACTGAGCTGCCTCCCAGGTATCCCGGTCTATGATTGCCTCATGGTTATCCTCAACAAAATACTGCTCAAGACTGCCGTCATTTTCTTCCTGTAACTTTGTCAAAAAATCTGCTGTATAGGTCTTCTGCATCAGAAGATCACCCTTGTACTTCTCGTTTTGAAGCATCCGGCGGATGGTCACAGCGCACCATTTCGATTCACCGTGGACTCCAGGAATGCCATCATCGTTAAGGCGCTTCGCGATTTCCGATAAGTTCCATCCCTCCATAAAATCCTGGAAAATTCTTTTTACAACCTTAGCCTGGTCTTCATTGATAACCAGATGCCCATCCGAATCCTTGTCATAGCCCATAAAATTATCAGCATTCAGGTGTGGAATACCTTTCTGAAATTTGGATCGAATTCCCCAAGACGTATTTTCTGAAATGTTCCTCGATTCTTCCTGCGCCAGTGAACTGAGTATTGTAAAGAGCAGTTCTCCCGTTGCATCCATCGTGTTAATGGATTCTTTTTCAAAAATGATGGGAATCCCCATGTTCTTCAACTTTCTTGAGTAGTTCAGACAGTCCTGCGTGTTCCTTGCAAATCTGCTGATGGACTTTGTAATAACCAGATCGACCTTGCCTTCTTCACAGGCTTTTATCATCTCCATAAATCCAGTTCTTTTCTTTGTACCGGTTCCACTGATTCCTTCATCCGCAAATATGCCTGCCATCTCATAATCGGGATTGCTGTTGATGTAGTTTGTGTAGTATTCCACCTGATTTGCAAAAGAACCTAACTGTTCTTCCTGGTCTGTGGATACCCTGCAGTATGCTGCAGCCCTGATTTTCTTTTTTTGTGTTCTGTTATTGCTTTTTTTGTTTATCTGGTTTGCGGGAATAACCGTAACTTTCTTTGCCATTCTTTTTCTCCTTTCCGATGTATGCATCTATAGTTAGTTCTCTCAAGGGCTGGAGCTTCTCATCCGGCACGCGGATACCTTTGCAGTATGCCTTTCCCAATCGGCTCGAATTATCACAGATCCATGTGACCTTTCCTGCGTTCGAGATAATTCTCCGTAGTCTTGAACCGCAATACTTGCAAAAAATCCGATTCATGTAAGGGTAGTTCTCTTCGCTAAGTTCGGGGACAGCTGCATGATGAATCTTCTTTTTATGGCATATCGACCATTCCGATTCTGGTAGGAAATCAAAGCCTGTAATTCTACCGCGGTCCTCCCTTGCTGAAATGTACTGTTTTTCTTCAAAAGGCAATGCCTCTCGAATCTCGTCATCTGTAATAATTACCCCTGAACAGAATTCCTGCGAAAATCTTCCCTTCCCGTTACACTCCCACAAAACTCTTCCTGCTCGTACTGCCCTGGACAAACGATGCCCACATTTCGCACAGAACAGATTGTTTCGATACGGATAATTCTCATCGTTCAGGGGTAGCGGTTTACTATTGGTCGGCTCAACCCTACGTGTTGCTGCATCAAGCGCCTGTTGTACCGCATCCCATAACTGTCTGGTAACAATAGGAATATGATCCTCTTCGATGTAATACATCTGCTTTTCGCCCTTGTTCAAAACAAGCCTGCGGTTTTCGTCCACGTAGTATCTCTGACATATAAAATCTCCCTTATAAGCTGCATTCCGCAAAATGCGTGTCACCCCAGTTCTACAATAGTTCTTACCGTTCTGTGTTTTGATTCCCTCTGCATTCAGATAATTTGTAATCTGCCCTACCGTGAATCCATCCGCTGCCATCTCAAACATTTCGATTACAAGCGGAGCATTCTTATCCGGCACAAACTCGCCATCCGCATTTTTACAATAACCAAGGCATCTGTGCAACTGTTGTGGTGGTTTTCCGTTTTCGTATCTCCGCTTGATTGACATGAGCGTGTGCATCCTTGCCCCTTCGCTTTCTGCCTGTCCGAAAGCTGCATAAAGTGTCATCAGTAGTTCACCCTCTTGCGATAAGGTGTTGATACCTTGCAGTTCAAAGAAAACACCAATCCCCAGTTCTTTTAATCGACGGGTTGCTTTCAATACCGTATCGGTATTTCTTTGTTTCCGTGACGGTGAGGCTAATACACCGTGCAAGTGTGGAGTACTGCCCGGAATTTACAGCAATATTATACAATTAGTTTTTTCCGTTTTCTGTAAATCATGCAAAAGAAAAAGACCGATCATCGGCCCCTTTCCTAAGTTTCTTTCTGTCATGTCACTATTTTGCGGTATTCATCTTGTGTGAATATCATAACCCATTTACAAAAATCTTGTAGCACTTCCATCTAATCAAGTGGGAAACGTTCAGTGTCTATCAGCACACCCTTTAAGGTTTGCAACAATGTAGTTGGCTATTTGGGAACGGATACACAAAATATTATCTATTCTCGAATAGAAGCAATATATCCCTCATACCCGATCTGTATAGAAAATCCCAGCATAGTACCCACCGCCAGTTTACCGCACTCACATAACGGTCTATTTGAATTCTCACCGCTTTGGGAAGGTTCAATTTCTGTATCTCTTCTTCGTATTTCTTAATCTCGTCAATCGCTTCACGGTACTGCTGATTCTGTTCTATTAATTCATTTTCTAGCTCGTCCGCTCTTGTTTTTATAAAAAAATCCAGGAGATGACCTGTTACTCCTTCTTCTGGATTCATGATTTCTTTCCTCAATTTTGCAAGCATATTTCCGTAGGAAAACATCATGGACTGACCCATATAGAAATGATATTCCCTCTCTATCATCTCCACTCTATCTTCCAGTTCAAAATATGTGTGTAATATCTCATGTTCTTCTGCTGTCAGCGTAACCGCATCCTCCGTCTCAAACACCGCATGTACATTCGGATACTGCTCCATCAGTTCCATTATTTTCTGTTTCGCGTTCCGATACTCTGCGTGGTGTCCTCTCAAATACTCACAAACTTTCTGATCTACTATTTCATCAAGTGAACATTCCATCCAGTATGAATCTTGTTTATTTACCATAATTCTAATCCCCTTTTCTGCTTGATGGCCTTTGTTAGCTTAGAACTATATCACTTTTTGGGGAAATAGCAATTCATCAGATGTACTGAAAGAGAGAGCGAGAAACTGGTAAATATATGCACCGGACATAACCCTAGGATATTATAATTTTTATCAGAAAAATGATTTGAAAATCTCCCTTGCCAAACGATATTCTTAATTTCGTTTGACTAGGGCTAATTTCGTTTGTCGAGGCCTTAATTTCGTTTGGCTAGAGTATTTTCGTTTGGCAAGATAAAAAATGCCCTCGGCAAACGAAATAAATAACGTCATCATATTTTTATGATTTGTTCACAATTTGGCTTTTTGATACAGTGTCAGCAACTCAGAAATTTCTCCCAGAAACACAAAAAAGCCACCACACCAACGTTTCTTTCGTCGATGTGACGGCTTCCCGCTTTTCATTCATGAATAATTTTTTTATCAACTACCATGCCTTCCCGGGTGCATAGTAGTTGAGATATGCTGTGGAAAACTAGACATAGAACCTTCCACTTGTCCTTCTCTTGCCGTTCACGGGCGTTGACAGTCGAGTTATGTATGGGGGCCGGACACGAACCTGTTCCCTAGCATAAGACCTTAGTAAAATACAATAAGATTCTTTACACTATCATAATTCAAATTGATTCCTCTGTTTTTGAAATGATATCCTCCAACTCCCCAAAGGTTACAGGTTTCACAGAAATAGGAATTGCTTTCCTCACATCCGTTTTCTTTAAAAACATAAGCTCCTTCCGGAGCATATACTACTCCTTCAGCAGGGAAAACAAATGAATTGCAGTCTTTCGTTAAATAAAAGTTTTTGAGTTTACATTTGCCACTTTCGGAATCTTTTCTTAATTCATCAAACGAATAAGTCGTCCCATCTATTTCGACTTCCTGCATATTATTGGCAATTTGCGCCAAAGCATACGCATCGCGCATTGCAGAATGATCGACAGCCAGTCTAGCTTTTTTCAACTGACTCGTAAAAATAGGGATGGAAATGGCAACCAGTACAGCTATTATCGCAACTACAATTAAAAGTTCTGCAAGCGTAAATCCCGCTTTTCTTTTTTTCATTTTATTCTTACAACCTCTCCCTGGATTTATTCCTTGATTGAAAAGAAACCGTCACACCAACGTTTCTATTGTTGATGTAACGGCTTCATGGTTTTTATTCGTCAATGAGTTCTCAATCAACTACCTTGCCGTTCGTGGGCGTTGACATTTGAGCAATGTAGGGGAAATCCGGACACCTACCTGTCCCCCTGGCCTTAGGAACTGGACAGAGAACCGTCCCTCTGTCCCTCATTGCCCCATTGCTTTTTCAATCCCTGTTTCTTTCACATTCAAAACCCCTTCAAGCTTTGTTTCAAAAACACCTCCAGAATTTCCTCCTAAATCAATATCTTTCTCAGAAGAGAAAATACGGCATCTGCCATCAGAGAACAATACCGCTCCGTAGCAAGCCCATCCATCGTTTTCTGTACTATTTGCATGAACCTTAATTGAACCAAATCCCGTGTTTTCAAACAACTTCTTCACACGGGCGTATGGATTTCCATTATCCCCGTTCCAGTTAACCCCATCAACGAGTACTGATCCACTTGCGCGATAATATGTACCATCTTTTTTTACAATCACAGCAACATAGGTTTTTACCTGACCAGGACCATTGACGTGTTCTGTTTCATTTGGGAATTGAATGGAACCACCTGCATATGAATTCATCAGAATAGATTTCACATTTCTAGCATTAGAAAGATCCACAGCTCGTCTGCTTTTTTCTAACTGTGACGTAAATATGGGAATAGAAATCGCAACCAGTACAGCTATTATCGCCACTACAATTAAAAGTTCTGCAAGTGTAAATCCCGCTTTTCTTTTTTTCATTTTATTCTTACAACCTCTCCCTGGATCTATTCCCTGGTTGAAAAGAAACCGTCACACCAACATTTCTATTGTTGATGTAACGGCTTCATGGTTTTTATTCGTCAATAAGTTTTCAATCAACTACCTTGCCGTTTGCGGGCGTTGACAGTTGAGGTATGTAACGGCAATCCGGACACAGAACCGTCCCCTTGTCCTTACTAGAACCGTTCCCCTGACCTTTGAGAACCGTCCCCTTGTCCTCCCCCTTCGGACACGAGAACCGTCCCCTGTCCTTCAACAGTTGAGTTATGTAAGGGCAATACGGACACAGAACCGTCCCCTTGGCCTTCCTGTCCTTCCGAGAACCGTCCCCTTATCATTCTTGACCTTTTCCACCACCATTCTGAGAAGCAGTGTATAACTTCTGTGTTGTTGCTGCTGTAGGTTCTGTTGTTGAAAATGTAGGTGCTGTACTTCCATCGCAGAAAACAGTAACATATACAGGTGTTCCTGTTACAAACGGCTGATTAGTATCATTGAACTTAACACCAGCAACTTCAGGATTTGCAGTTACCCAGCCCCCTTTTGTCTGTTTCATTTCCACCTCCTGTGCAACTGCTGTATATTTAGCAGTATCAGCAGTAATTGCCTCAGCAGAACACTCTGCATATGCTGCACGAAGGTTTGCAAGGTCGGTTGCTTCTCTACTCTTCTCCAACTGGCTTGTAAAAATCGGAATACTAATAGCAACCAACACCGCGATAATAGCTACTACAATAAGCAGCTCGGCAAGTGTAAAACCTTTTTTGTTCTCTTTCGCTTTCTTAAACATTTTAAAGCCTCCTATTATTATTTTTTCATTTTTTAAGATCTCGAAGCCTCCAGGACTTCTCAGTTATCCGGCACGGCAATCTTAATGATGCCTTTGTCGCCTTCCAGCTGAAGCTTCAGGTAACCGCCTACGGATTCGATGAGATCACGCATCTTGATGATGCCTTTATCGAATTCCCGGATCAGGTGGTCCTCACAGGAATACTGAATCTTGATCAGTGTCTGCTCCTGCATGTCCCGGCAACGGATTCTTATGTAACGTCCCCGTGGGGGTGTGGTCTCGATACAATTCGCTCTGGCTGTATCAAGGGCCATGCGTACAATCTGGCAAAGCTGATTACCGGATCGATTCTCTTTAAGCTCCTGAACCTCGGCAGATATCCAGATCTCATCTGCGTCTGCTTCTGCTGCAAATCTGTTTAATACTTCATTCATCTCAGGATAGGATGTATAAAAGCATCTGTTCTGTCTCTGATTCATTCCATCGATGGCATCCAACTTCTGTACTGCCACTATCCGTCTCGCTCCTTTCTCTTAGGATGATAGCATTATAACAAATTTTTTCGGATTTGTGTACATAATGTCAATAATAGCAACATTTTTGTAGAAATTGGATTTCAGATGTCGTTTTTTACATGGTTTTTGTCATTTTTGACACTTTTTCCTATTATTTTCCCAACATCTTATCAAACATAAATTTCTCTACATCTTATCGAATATATTTCTCCTGCACTTTATCAGACGCAATTTTCCACTACATTTTCTCAAACATATAATCATAATACATTTCCCGCGCTGCCCGCTGATACTTCCGGGAAATGGGAATTTCCACCGATTGTACTACGAATTTGCCGGCTTCCATTTTTTCCACAAAATACAGACTGATGATGTAGCTCTGGTGACAGCGGAAAAACAGGCGGGCCGGAAGCTGCTGCTCCAGTTCATCCAGCTTGGCATAGCTTTCGATCGTGGTGCCATCGTCCAGGTAAATTTTCACCTTGCGGTTGGCACTTTCCGCGTAAAGGATATTGCGGCAGAAAACCCTGCGGAAGCTTCCACCAGCTTCTTTCAGCATCAGAGAAGCACGGCGCTCCAGGTTTGGCTTCTGCCAGAAGAAGGTAATGCAGTTATGAAGCTCGCTTACATCAAATGGATAAAGCAGATACCCGGTTGCAAATACGGAAAAAGCTTCCGCATAGTATCTCTGGGAATCTGTAATGAAACAGATCATCACTTTCCTGTTCCGGGCGCGGACTCTCGTCGCCAGCTGCACCCCGTCTCCCTCGCGGATCAAGGTAGTGTTCAGCAACAAAATGTCAAAGGAAGAGCTATCTTCATCCACGTTTTCCAGGTAATCGTATTCATTTGTAAATTCACTTACCTGAATCTCTACATTCATCCCGGTAAGACCAGCCCGAATATATTCTCTGCGTTCTTTTGACTTTTCCACAATTGCTGCCCGCAACATAACCGGTTATCCCCCATCTTCCCCATAGTTATTATGAAAAATTTTATTTTTCAATTCTGTGTTTTTATTTCTTAATAGCTGCTATCTGCCAATTCCCCGGCGGCATCTGCAGCGGCTGACGTATCTGCCGGAAGGCCACTGTCTGCCTTTCCACCCTGCATGGTCTCATAGAATGTCGCAGTCACACCAACATTTACGCTTCCCACATTCAGGTCGTCACCTTCCCCAGCCACGTTAATATCACTTACGATGCATCTCCACTCTCCAGAGCAAAGGCTTTTCACCAGCTCTGCTGCCTTGTCATAGTTAGACGCTGAGAATGTCAGGCTGAAGGATCTGCGGATCAGATCTCCATCTCTTGTTACATCACTGAAACTGATATCGTATGTATTGGCATCCTTAAGGATCTGGTTCAGCTCATCCAGTTCCGCCTTGGAATTGTTGTAGCTGCCCATTTTTCCCAGGCCGCCGTCCTGCTCTATGGAGTCCAGCTCGCTCTGCATTCTGGACAAAGACGCTGCTTTCGTCTGTAAAAGCATCAGTTCGGTGTTCAGCTCGTCCTGCTGGCTTTTGGCCTCATTAATCGCGGTCCGGATGGGCTGGTCTACTACCACGTAGTATCCGGCTGCCAGAAGGATCAGTGTGAGCACCAGAAGCATTATTTTTTCTCTCATGGTAAAATCACGGCTCATGATTTTCATTCCTGTGCTCCTCCTTCCGCGCTGTCTCCAAATCCGTTGTCTGCTGCACTTCCATCTACTGTACCGCCTGCTGCCGCACCATCGTCTGCCGTACTGCCAGCCGCTGAACCATCTGTAACACCGCCAGCTGTCATACCGGCATCTTCCATACTTCCATCTGCCATTCCATCTGCCATTCCATCCGCTGTCACAGCCGCCTCTGCTGCATTCGCCTCCACCGTAAGCGGATCCAGCAGATAGATCACGATTTGCCCGGTTACTTTATCCGCAGCAGCTTCTGTCTCGGTATTTCCATCTGTCACCGCTGTCATCACATTGCAATAGTCCACAACCGGCTCCTGCTCCAGCTGCTGTACCAGGCTGTTGATATCGGACAGATTTTCTCCTGTCACCGGAAGAGTCAGCTGATTGCCGCTTACACTCCAGCTGCTTACTGTCACCTTCGGGAAAATCACATCTTTCATTAAATGAAGGACGTCCGGGCGGTTGAGATAACTCAGCTCGTCACTGGTCAGTCCCTGATAGGTGTAATGGGCATACGTCTCCTGAAGATCCCCGAAGCTGTCAATATAAGCCGTAATGTCATCCACCTGCTTTTGCAGCTCCGAAGCCGCGCTCTGGACTTCACTCATCTGCACCAGACGGTCTGCCACTGCAAATTTCCCAATAGCACCAGCCACCACCACAATCACACCGATTGCAGGAATGGCAACGAAATAATGCTTTTTCTTCTGGCCTGCAAGTGCCAGGTTGATCTGCTTCTTCGGCGCACGTGCAGTACGGCCAAGGGCAGTACCTGCCGCGATCATCCACAGCGAGGAGGTTTCCTCCTGATTGCCTGTCCCCATTCCCTCCAGGAGCTCACTGGCATCATGAAGCTTCACATCCAGGTTCTCCTTAAGGCTCTGGCGCAGGCTTGCTATGGAAGCACCACCTCCGCAAAGGTAAATATCTTCCAAACGGCTGTCCGGATTACTGAACTGATAGAAGTTCAGCGCACGCATCAATTCTACACTGATCTGGGAAAAAGCATCCTGACACACATCGCTGTTCACACAATCTTCGTGATTCGTAAGAAGCCAGGTATGTGCCAGATGGATGTCGATATGTAAACTGTCTGCAAGGAGCTCTTCTACCTGCTCCATGCCTCGCTCGATCACACGGGTAACCTGGTGCCTGTCCCCCTTGAAGATCAGAAGACGGCTGGATGTACTTCCCAGGTCAAGGATTCCGTATTCTCTCTCTTTGTCTGTCTCATTCTTCAATTTATAATGAAGCAGGTTCTCACAGGCGGAAACCTCCGGTGCTGCACAGGTCAGCTTCAGACCGGCCTTTCTCGCCATAAGCCGGAGATCATCCATAGCTTCAAGGGGTGCTGCGGCAGCAAGAAGCTCCATTTCCCTGCGTTCCTGGCCATCCTGATTCTCTGATACACCGGAAGCACCAAACGCCCCGGCGTTTCCAGCTGTTCCGGAGCCTCCAAATGCGCCTGCACCAGCTGTCCCTGTGCCTCCGGCCGCTCCCGCACTTCCAGAGCTCACTGAACTTCCAGATGCGTCCGGCTTCTTAGCTTTCCTGCTGCTTTTTCCGCCTTTTTTCAGCTTCTTTCCCTTCGGCATCTCCTCACTGGAGCCCCAGGAATAATCAAATGCATATTTCTTCAGTTCATCTGTAATATAATCACGGAATTCATAAGGCAGGTTATAAACCAGCTGCTCTGCCGTCATCTCCGGCATGGTCACATTACGGAGAAAGCAGATTCCTGAAGACACCACAACAGCCGCTTCTTTACAGCGGATCTTGTTCTCCTTCATGGTTTTGCGGATAAGCTCTCCTGTGGTCTCCACAGAAACGATCCTGCCATCCTTCAGAAGTCCCTCAGGCATCTGCACAGAGGCCGTCTTCTGAATGGTCTCCCCTTTCATCAGCACCAGTTTCAGCTGATCCTTTCCTATATCAATTCCAAGACATGATTTTGCCATATGTATCCTCATTTCTATGTCTCAATTTACTATGAAAGTCCTGTGCGGCAGCCATGAATCCAGCATGCTCGCATGGTGGATTTACGGATATCGCACAGGCTAGACTGTATGAGTAAGTAGGGCGATTGCCCGGATTACGAATACAGTCGGCGATTGCGGGAGCGCCATCGGCGCGGAGCAATCGACTTTCATTCATTCCCTCACAGCAATCCCATATACCAGTTCACCAGGCCGTCCCCATACAGCAGCATTGCATAAAATGCCAGCGCGATCGCAGGTCCGAATGGGATCTGGGGACTTTTCCCCTCTTTTCCACACTTCTGGATGGCTCCTGTAACAAGCCCGAGAATACAGGAAAAAAACAGAGCAAACAGGGACGCTGCCACTCCAAGGTAAAGTCCCATTACCACGAAAAGCTTCAGATCTCCGCCTCCCATGGTCTCTTTGCCAAGGATTTTATCAAAAAGCAGCACAAGAGCCAGCATAACAGCTCCATAGCCTACGCCGGAAAGTACATGGTAAAGCACATCCATTCCACTCATTCCCACAAATGGAATCGCCACGAACCAGGCGATCACCGGGATCAGCACACATCCATTTGGAATCTCGAAGATTTCCAGATCCACCAGGGAAAGACAGAACAAACAGCAGGCCAGCACCATATTGCGCACATACTCCGGGGAAAGATCGAACCGGAGAAGACTGAGCACGCTTACCAGGGCAAAAAACAGCTCCGTAAGCATGTATCTGGGACTGATCTTTGTTTTACAATAACGGCACTTTCCACCCAGGAAAATCCAGGAAAAGACCGGAATCAGATCCAGGAACCCCAGCACATGACCGCAGCTGGTGCAATGGCTTCTTCCTTTTATAAAAGATTCTCCGTGGGCGATCCGCCATGCCGCGCAGTTTAGAAATGATCCAAGCACGGCACCGAATATCCCTGCCAACACACAACAGTATATCATAAAAAAAGTATCTTCATATATAGACATTTGAAATTTTTCCTGTTTTTCTATACAAATTTGTCACCTGGCGGCGACATTGACATAATTTCCACCATAATCTGTCTGTTACATAACACTATATATCTGAAACATTGCAGTCATATAACGCTATACCTCTGAAGCATTACCGTTACATAACGCTATATCTCTAAAACATGGCCGTTACATAACGCTATACATCTAAAACATTTCCGTTACATAACGCTATACATCTAAAACATTTCTGTTACATAACACTATACATCTGGAACATTGCAATATAAACGGCCAGTACAATATACCCCGCAACGCCAGCCATGAAAACCAGCAAAGTTGGCTCCAGTTTTTTCAGAACATCCTGTACTGCCATGTCAAGTTCAGCCTCATAGTAACCGGAAACGGTATGCAAAGTGCCTTCCAGCTCGCCAGTCTCTTCCCCGACTGCAGTCATATCCACCAGGATATCCGGCAGACAATTCGCCTCACGCATACATTCTCCAAGAGTGTGTCCCTCTTCCAGACGGGAAGTCATCTTGCCCACGCACTGGCTGATGTAATAATTATCGATTACACGGGCGGTAATGCTGACAGCCTTTGTCAGCTGCAGACCAGCACCGATCAGGGTCGTCAGGTTCGCGGCAAACTCGCTGGCTGCGCCAAGGAGAGTTACATTTCCAAGCACAGGCAGCTTCAGGGCAAGCTTCGCCACGTTGAGACGGCCTTTTTCCGTATTGGCGTAAAGCTTGAAAATCAGGCCGATGGCAGCCAGAACCACAATGATCATGAAAATATACTTCTTAAAGAAATTGGATACCCAGATCAACGACTGGGTAATCAGCGGCAGCTCCGCATCATAGGATTCGAAAATATCCATAAAGGTGGGCACAACCTTTACCATCAGTACGATT
This sequence comes from Blautia sp. HCP3S3_H10_2, assembly GCF_052122375.1. Taxonomy (NCBI): domain Bacteria; kingdom Bacillati; phylum Bacillota; class Clostridia; order Lachnospirales; family Lachnospiraceae; genus Blautia; species Blautia sp. HCP3S3_H10_2. The sequence continues at coordinate 184,104 of NZ_JBQKCL010000007.1, read as the reverse complement.
ACTACCACTACAGAAAGTGCAAGGACGAAAATCGGATAAATCAGGGCGTTCCGCACTTTTGCGCGCATTTTTATCTGTTTGTCGTAATGCTGGTACATGGTCTCGAAGGCCCTTGCCAGGTTACCGGATTCCTCTCCGGCACGGATCGTCTCTATGAAAACTGCCGGCAAAATCTTGCCGCCCCGTTCCTGAAAGCTTGCTGCCACGCTGCGGCCTGCTTCCACATCCTCTGCCACTTTTTTCAAAATACCCTTCAGCTTCTTATCGGTCATTTTGTCCCCGATCAGCCGGACGGTACGGCCAATGGGAATACCGGACTTCAGGATAATGGAAAACTGAGAGCACATCAGGGAAAATGCCTTGGTATTCAGACGGTTTCCACCGATTTCCATATTCAGAAGCCCAGGCTTCTTCTCTTCCACTTCCGTAAGCTTCAGGACAATATCGCAGTCCTGCTTGATACGGTCAACCGCATCAAATTCATTAAAGCCCTCTACAACACCGGAGACTTTCACTCCATCTTTGGAAATGGCTGTATATTTGTAGGTTGCCAATTCTTGCCCACCTTTCTGTTAAATGTTACAAAATTTAGTTTTTACGCGTTCTTCCTGATATACGCAGCATCGTGACCGTATTCCAGAGCTTCCGCCTTGTCGATCTGTCTGGATCTTACCAGACTTACCAGAGACTGGTCCATGGTCTGTCCGCCAATGGCAGCGCTGGTTGCAATGGCGTTGGCGATCTGCGGGGTATTTCCGCCACGGATCATGTTACGGATAGCGTCTGTTACTACCATAACCTCACTTGCCAGCACACGGCCGCCCATTTTTTTCTTCACAAGCTGCTGGGAAATAACTGCCATCAATGTCATGGAAAGCTGGAGACGGATCTGGTTCTGCATTCCTTCCGGGAAAACCTGCACCATACGGTCAATGGCATCTGATGCGCTTCCTGTGTGCAGGGTTCCGAACACCAGATGTCCGGTCTCAGCTGCTGTGATAGCAGTTTCAATGGTGTCCTTGTCTCGCATCTCACCGATGAGGATAACATCCGGGTCTTCTCGCAGGCTGGCACGCAGACCTTCGGAAAAGCTTGCCGTGTCTTTTCCCACTTCTCTCTGGTTGATCACGCAAAGATCCGGGGCATAAACATACTCGATAGGATCTTCCAGGGTTACGATATGGTTCTTTCTGGTATGATTGATCTCATCCAGCATAGCCGCCAAAGTGGTAGATTTACCGGAACCGGTCTCACCAGTTACCAGAACGATTCCTTTGTGAAGTCTGGTGAATTCCAGTGCTGAGGGCGGAAGTCCCAGTGAATCCAGTTTTGGAATGGATTCGCTAAGCAGACGGATGGCGGCTGATACCTTGCCCTGCTGCTTGAATACATGACATCTGCAGCGGATTCCCCTGATCTCACGGGAGAAATCCAGTTCCCCCGTGTATTCCAGTTTCTCATACATGGCGTCCTTTGCCAAATCCTGGCAGAGCCTGCCGCAGTCGTCCTCTGACAACCGCTCATCTGCCATGTTTTCCAACTGTCCATCCAGACGGTATTTCGGCGGAAGGCCGCATACCAGATGGATGTCGGAAGCACCGTTTCGTTTCGCTAGTTCGGTTAAGTCTTCTATATTGTACATAATCTAGTCTCCTTACTTTCTGTTATCTCACTCTTCTTCTGCGCTCTTCACATCCCCGGTCTCATAAATAACACGCTGCACTTCTTCCGCAGTGGTAATTCCCTCTTCCACCAGCTGGATGGCGTTTTCCCGCAAAGTCTTAAAATCGCTGTGGTCGCTTGCCAGCTCTTTCTCAATAGCCGGGCGGCCGGCCTGCTGGGAAATCAGCGGGCGGATTTCCGGAGTGATCTCCAATATCTCAAATACACCGATTCGTCCACGATAACCGGTATTAAAGCAGTCTGCGCATCCTTCGCCACGGTAAAAAATGTGCTTATGGCCAGTATCCATCCCCAGACGGCGCACTTCCTCATCAGATGCCTCATAGCTCTTTTTGCATTTCGGGCAGATACGACGGACAAGTCGCTGGGAAATAACGGCACGAAGAGCAGTTGCGATCAGATACGGCTCTACGCCAATATCCTCCAGACGCTCAATGGTTCCCACCGCATCATTGGTATGGATAGTGGAAAGCACAACATGTCCTGTGATGGCGGCACGCATACTGATCTGGGCGGTCTCACCGTCTCGGATCTCTCCTACTGCAATGATATCCGGGTCCTGACGGAGAATGGCACGAAGTCCATTGGCAAAATCCATACCGGTTTTCTCGTTGATCTGTACCTGGTTTACACCGTCAATATTATACTCAACCGGATCCTCCAGGGTTACTACATTGACTTCCTCTGTATTTAACTGGGAAATCATGGTGTTCATAGTGGAAGATTTACCACTTCCGGTAGGTCCTGCGATCAGGATAACACCACTGTTACAATGAATGGCGCGCTGGTATTTCTTCAGATTATCTCCCATAAGACCAATGGAATCCGGGGTAAGATATCCGGCTCTTTTGTCCAGAAGACGGGCAACGATTTTCTCTCCATAAACAGTAGGCAGGGAGTTTACACGAAGGTCAAACTCACGCTTTTTATTCTTTACATTGAAACGTCCATCCTGTGGAATACGTCGTTCTGCGATATCCATTCCACTCATGATCTTCAGACGGGAAATAACAGAGTTCTGCAGGTTCTTCGGAATGGTAAGGATTTTACGGAGCACACCGTCGATACGCATACGCACCTGAAGCTCTTTTTCCTTTGGCTCAATGTGAATATCACTGGCACGTTCCAGAATGGCACGCTCGATAATGGAGTTTACCAGACGGATAGTCGGGGCATCGTTGATATTATCATTAAGGATGTTTCCTGAGAACTGGGTTTCCTCTGTATCCTTCTCTTCTGTGGGTGCCTCACGCTTCATGGCCTCAATGGCTCTGGCAGCACCCTCATTTCCGTAGAGTACCAGGATGGCATGCTCTACACCCGCGGCAGTGGCGATCATCGGAATGATTTTCTTACGAACCGCCTTCTTCACTTCCTCGATCGCGTAGAAGTTCATCGGGTCACTCATAGCCAGATACAGCTCATCCTTCTCGATGCGCACCGGCACTACCTGGAACTGTTTCGCAATATTTTTCGGAACCGCCTGCGCCAGTGAAATAGGAATGGTTGTCTTCGAAAGATCTATGTATTCAATACCCAGCTGAAGACGAAGGGCTTCGATCAGCTCCGCCTCTGTGATGATCCCAGCAGAAATCAGAGCTGCACCAAGTCGCTCCTTGGTCTGTTTCTGCCGCTGTAAGCCCATATCCAGTTCTTCCGGGGTAATGGTACCTGCCGCGATCAGCAGGTCACCAAGACGTTTGTATGCCATTGGGGTCTCTCCTTTGTGTTGTAAAATGTTGATTCTTTATATTATTATAGATTACTTCGTTATCTTAATCTTGTTTACCGGAAGTACATCAAATGCATTGGTAACAAGTAATTTTCCATTTTTATCACTAATATTTAATACTACATGAAACACATTATTTGATTCATCATATGTTATGTTCCCCGCCTCAGCCTTCAGATCATAGGAACTATAGCTTGCAGAAGAAATCAGCTTCTGCCAGATTATTGCATTGGTAGTTTTATCGGTTACCTGTATGGCCAATTCGCCACCATCTGTACCTGATATCACGTTTCCATTTTCATCCAATGCGCAAAAACCGCTTTTTGTCTGTCCATAAACTACACTGAAATAAGCCGTTAAACGATTGCTTCCGTCCAAAGCTGCACTGGTAGCATATCGAAGTTCTGTTTCTATGGAATTCGTCAATGTAGAGCAAAGCTGCTTGGCATGAGAACGGGATAATGTCTCATTGTACATTCGTGTTGCAAAAGCAATTCCCTGTGCCATTACTTGACTTGCCAGCAGCAAAATAATTGTAGCCGCCAGCAATTCCCCCAGGGAAAAGCCTCGTCTTTCTGACAGCTTACCACGTATTCTGTTTATTATTCGTTTTTTCGCTGTGTGTTTCATTGCTTTTCTCCTGTGGAAATCATAAGACTGAAAGCCTAAAATTTTGCAAATTAATTTACTTCATAGTAAAAGTTACATAAATTATTGTACTTCATAATATTTATAGCCATTTTCTGTTTCGTGAAAGTTTACTGAAATCGAAATTTCTGCAGCCGTGCCTGCTTTTGAGCCGTCTGTGATTGTCACTTTATCATGCGTTACAATTTCACTTTCTGTAGAAAATGAGGTATCAGTATTATCAGCTTTTTTATTGACTCTTGCAGATGTAACTACCGCTCCCGCCAGCATTAGAACTGCCAGTGAAAGTATAATCATGGTAACTAATGTTTCTGCAATCGTCTCTCCAGATGTACTATTTATTTTTTTTCGAAAAATCTTTATTCTATTTCTCATGTGCCAGCCTCCGAAGTACGCTCCTGATCTCCGTAAATAAAATCGGTTGCCGTCCAGGTATATGTTTTATTAACAGTTGTAGTAGTAGTTCCTTTATTGGGGTCATTTATTGTATCAAACTTCTCATTTACTGCACCCGTCAGATATACCACAATCTGACAGTCATCTGCAGTTGCCCCTGTTGACAGCTTTATAGTAATATCATATCCATTTCCGCTTTTTGCCTCTTGGATAATACAATTCGCAGTCACCGGCACAAAAGTTTGTCTGAGCTCTGTCCCCTCTGCCGTTGGTACAGAAATATTATACGTTCGCTTTAATGTATTAGAAGATACTGAACTACGTTCTGCAAAGGTCTGAACATAATCCTGAAGAGATTGGGCAAACTCTGTCGAGATTGATGTATTTTTCGGATTACTTTTCCAGCGTTCAGCTTCAGGTGTATCCTGTTCTACCATGCCTCCTGTTCCCTGTACTCTTATAACAGTGCTTCGATAATATGTTATACTTGTATTTACAATTTCATCCCGCAACAGCTTTGCTGCACTGGAGCAGGTCAGATAATTCTGTTCTACCTTCTTATCGGATTCCACCCGTTTTACAGTGGTAACAGAAGCACTCAGCATTACCGCGCTAAGAATAGACGCAACCATAAAAAGTAACAATCCAAAAAATATGGAGGTACCCCGATTTGACTTCAGTTTTTTCTCGATTCTAATTCTGAGCATTTCAAAGCACCTCCTTTCTGTTACAATTTGTCTTTTTCCCGTGCAGAACAGCGCGTCAGCCTTCCCATCCAGCAAGATCATCTGAGAATCCATCTGCTTCCTGATTTGGAATCATATCCACTCCCTCATTATTCTGGTCTTCCTGATTATTGCTTTCTTCTGAAGTAAATCCAGAATCCTCAGTCGGCGTATCTGATGAAATAATCTGATTCGTTTCATCTGTTCCATTTGTTGCAGCTATTTTCGTCTGTGCCGTAAAGATGCAAAATGCACTGTAATCCTTATTATCTTTTCCTTTTGCATTTACTGTAAGCCGGTAGGTTCCAGGAGCAGATACTGCCACCGTAACATTATACCCATCTGTGACTTTCTCAATAGCAACAACGCTTGCTCCCACATCGGATGCCGCCTGAGCCACAACTTCATCTTCTGTAGCATTCTGCTGGGAAACCTCGTTTGTTACCGTAAAGTCAGATAATGCCAATGTTTCTGCAAGGCATCCTGTTGCATCCTCTAAAAAGAATGTAGCCTTTACAGGATTCGTAGCTGTCGTTGTTGCATTTAACACTACAGACTCGTTTGCGTTATTCCAACGAATTTCCGCCTCATTCTTAGTCGTTACTTCTACCCAGGCAATTCCACTGTAATCAACATTATTATAAGTATAAGTTCCGGTAACCGTCAAGGTTACAGGCGCATCCAAAGTTCCATAACATTGTACACTAAATCTGCCTCCGGATACTGCAGTACATCCAATTATATCCGGATCATCCGATGTGATCGTCCACGTCATCCTGGAAGCAAGATCCTTTCCTGTAGTCTGCGCAGTTCCCGCAGCCACTTCTTCTGCTTCATTATCTGTTACAATGTCTACATAAGAATTTTCATCTATCGCTTCGTCATCACTTCCAGCTACCCATCCATCGTTTCCGGCGGATTGGACTTCTGTAACATCCTCGCCATCTAATATCGGAGAAGAAGCAGCATTCGCATGCACCTTAACCGCAGCGGTTTCCCCTGTATTCATTTCCAGCTTTTCCGGGTCCGTTGATACACTAAGATCTGCACTTACACTAAGATTGAAAGAAGCACGGTATTCATTCCCATTCACATCTTTGGCTGTAACAGTGATAATGGTTGCTCCCGTTCTCAAAGCCCGAACCGTAGCAATATAACACTTATTTACTTCATCATAACGAATGTCCCTGACTTCTGCAATCAGATCTTCCCCAGTTAATTCAACAGTACCAGGTTCTTCTGTCTGCTGGGCACTTTCTGTGGAAGCTCCCACTTGCGAAACATCCGAATCACCTCCACTTGAAAAGCCCTCCGAATCACCAATCTCACTGTCTCCATCTGAAAATGTGGCTATATTCGCTTCCCCATCTTCTCCAGCAAATGAAGCCACTGCTGTATTGGTATCATCTTCTCCATTGCTATAACTGATGGTAAACTGATTATATCCTGGTGCCAAAACAGGTACCGGATCCAAAAGCCGGAATTCTTTTTCGGCCCACACCGTTTCTGTCTGCGCAGTGGTATCTTCTACTTGTAAATCTTCAAAAATATCCATAGTTGCGCGGTTCTCTTCCCAGTATATACCTTCCAGCGGCCATTCACCATAATGAATATTAATATTGCCGTTCTGTTTCAAAATTGTGGGGAAAGGATAGTTCTCTCCATCCAATTCACCATGATTGCCAGGGAAAGTATATTTACCATCAACATCCTGGCCATTTTCAGAGGTCGTAACGGTAGAGAATTTATTTTCCTCTACCTGATTTTCATTTAACAACTCTACTAATGTTTTTCCGTTTATTTTTTCTATGCCGGCCAGTTGTTTCCAAGTAATAGGTTTCGCATCACTGTCTATATTCGTCCATTCTCTATATACATTCTGTTTTAAATCAGAATTCCAGAATGTTCCAGTAGTATATCCTGGGCTATGGTCTTTAACCTGGAATTCTTTTGTTTTAGGAATATTATTGCCATAATAATAACAATTTTTCACGAGAACCTTTACATGATAATTGCTTTGATTTTCAAACGGTGTTTCTCCATTACTGCCAATTGGTTCTATTGACTTGATTCTGTTAATTTCCTCATTTTTGGACGGCATTTTTATATATGTATAACAATTTGTAATTTCGGTTGTATTTGTTTCACATTTTTTTCCATTTTCAGCCCCATAAGCCGTTGTATCTTTAGAAGAATTTGTCCATCCTGTAACACCTAACACTGTCTTTCCAAGAAGCTTCAGGAAGTTTCCACTTCTCATGCAAATTCCACCGGTAATACCGCCGAGAAATAATTTCGAGCCATAAGACTGCCGTGCATTTTCCAGGCATCGCGGCGTAATTGATATCTCACCGCCAGTATAGCAATCACTTATTTTTCCACGCATACTGCCAACCAGACCACCGGTTCGCACAGATACACCATCGGTTTTTATTCCCTTCCCATTGGTATATTCCGTATTTAATATAATATTATTAACTGCTGTACATTTCTTCAAATCCATTGTACTCATGCCAAACATTCCACCAATACATGCATCTCCCCATGCACTTTTTGTGCTGTTATCCTGAATATTATAGCCTGATACCGTACAATTCGTTATGTATACAGAGCCTGACTCTTTTTCCTGTCCTACAGCTGCAAGGCCACATAATCCTCCCATTACATACCAGGTTTTAGCATCTGATGTTCGTTGAATATAATTTCCATTGTCCGAATATAAAACAACGTTTTCAACATTTGCACCTATAATACAGCCAAACAACCCTACAGCTGTATTCCCACTGTTTATTTCTATATTTTTAATAGAATAAGTATTTCCATTGTATGCGCCACTAAAAAATGCCATATATGCATCTGCCCTTGCAGCCGCATTTCCATCAGCAGATCCATTTGCATCAAACAGAGAACCAATCGGATAAAAAAGCTCTGTAGTCTCATTTGGCTTCATATTTGCATCCACATCATGTGTCTGATTCCAGAAATAATTGGCAGATCCAATTTGGTCTCCCCTAGTCTCAGCTGTATACATATACCCCAAGTATGTATATCCTTCAACGATATTTGTATTATTACTGGTTATATCCGTAATAGCATTCTTAGTACTGCAATTCCAATTCAAATACTCCAACTGGTCATCTGAACGGATTTCATATTTACATTCTGCTGTTCCAGGCATTGGATATGCACTTTCCGCCTGTGTGGCAATTCCATTTTCTGTCAGGCTTAAGCTCTTCGGCATACCATTATCGCTGCTGGTTCCATACTGCATTGCATTGGCAAAGAATGGATTAAACGTAAATGTATACTTCAATCCCTGGTATAAGAATGTCCATTCACCATTTGCAACAGATCTTTCATTCGCAACCATGCACATATAATCATCAGAGTCAGCAGTTCCGATTGCCGGTTTGGTGGTATATGCAACCACTGTAAAGCCATCCAGACGGCTGCTCAAAGCCTGGGAAGCCTCACTATTCCAGTTGCCAGTCTGGAAGTCCTTCTTTTCGTTTATTTTCGGAACATTTGCTCCTTCACTGGTATCTGCACTCCAATCCTCTCCATCTATACTTGCATAATAATAGCCATAGCCATATTCCGTAATAACACCGCCATCATCATGCTGCCTGCACAGAGTGCTTCCACTGATCATCTCTAACGCATCGTCATTTCCTTTATAACCTTTATAAGAGAAATGATATCCATCGTTAGAGCCCCCCTGTTCAAGTTCCCAATAGACAATGCCAATTGCACCAAGATTTTCTTTTATTTCCCAGTTTCCATAGTGACGTGCATTTCCTTCTTTGTCTGTAATAACAGTTTTAAATGGATAACTTAAATTGCTGTCACTGCCGGTTGCACTGTGACAGCGGGAATCATTTTCGCTATTTACTTCCATGTCTTTATAGCTCTTCTTCGTGCCACCGCCATTTTCATTATCAAAGGCATATAATTCACCTATATAACGGAATGTACCACCACTAAGATAACTGCAATCTGATACATTTCCACGAGGGGAAAATCCATAAGATGTAGTATTAGCTCCAGACGCAGTCAACGCAACTGTGCAGTAGTCCCCCCCTAAATATCCGGCATTTCTGGAAGCAAAGCCACTGATTACCGTCTTTCCACCTTTTGCATTTTCAATCATAATATGACCGATTGCATAGCTGTTCCGGATTCTTCCTCCCGAAGCATTTTCGCCGGCAAAACCGGCAAGATATGCATTTCCATAAAGAATCTCTGCATTAATCAGAGGAGTATCCGCTTCACAATTGAGAATGGTTCCGCTATTGCTTCCTGTCAGGCCGCCAAAATAGAAGGTTCCATTGCTTCGCACAAATACTTTTTTCGTTGTATTCATGGTATAACCACTGACTGCGCAGTTCTGGATTCTTCCACTGTTGACTCCCACCAGTGCTCCCATATAGATTGTTTTGTTTGTTCCAATGGTTCCCTGATATTCCAGATATGGATTAGAGCCGCCTTCTTCATAATCAGAAACAAGAAAAACATTCTGCACAAGTCTACGGTTCTCTCCAATAAATCCTACTGTTGTTGCCGATGTAGAGAAACTGATTCCGCGAATTTCATAACAGTTTCCATTATATGCAGCTGTAAATGGAGTAATATTTTTGTTTCTTACTCCGATAGGTTCCTGTACCTGTACCAGATAGACTCCTGCATATTCATTCCAGGAATAGTCTCTGTAATCAATATTTGTTTCCTGAAAAAATGTGCTGTTTTTCACTTTTTCCGCATAATCAGGATAGTAAAGGCTTAAATGATATAGTTGTCTGGCTGTACGAATGCTGATATTCGTTGGAACAGCTGGTGCCTCAGTGGCATTTACAGCAGTTTTGGCAAAATGCGGATTATAGTAAAATACGCTTCCTGAAATTTCCTCTGCACTTTCGTCTGTGTCCGCAACGCCTACAGCACCTTCCCCTTGAATTACCAATTTCTGATAATAGGTATCTGGGATTGCCTGTGCATTTACAATTTCAGAGGAAAGTGGATATACATAATAAGTTTTTTCTTCACTTTCGCTATTTACTGTTACAGAATATCTGATTGCATCATCCGCTGTACTAATTTCACCTTTTTCTAATGTATCTTTATCTTTTGTTTCATAAAAAATCGTAATTTTATCTGACGGAATTTCCGCCCCTGCCTCATATGCAACTCCATATCCATCTCCAATAATGGTCTTATCATCTGATAACGTAGAGGGCATATTACCGCCAAACACACCATAAGATACATTCTCACCTTCCCGATAGATTTCATAATAAACCAGACTTCCAGACTCAAATGTAGCTTCCCAGTCTCCGTAATGTGCAATGTCCTTCAGTGCCGGGTATGAGTATCCCGTTAGGCCCTGGTTTTTCAGATTATAGGCATTGGTAGAAACAGCAGTACTGGTAAAGGCTTCTCCCAGCTTTGCAGCCATAGCAGTACGGTTACTCAACGTTTTGTAGTCTACTTTTGTTCCTCTTCCAGAATTTTCCCCGAATTCACCCGGTGCTTTCATATAGTCTGTTCCACCATTCAGAAAGTAGCTGTTCCTTGCGGTTCCAGAAGCAAGAGATGCAATCTCTGCATTTCCTGACTGTGAAGTATTGGAAACGGTATTCCATTTAACCGCTGAATAGCAGTTTACCATATCTGCCCCCGTTGCTCTCCCTACCTTTGCAACAAGTCCTCCGCCATTTTTCAAAGGAGTCTGATAGCCTACAGTATAGCAGGAATTGAGATTGATACTGATTTCACTTTCGGAAGCTGCTATAACTCCGCCTGTGACAGCTCCGGTCAGGTAAGAATCTGTATATGAATTTGTAACTGTAACTGTTGCTTTACTATTGTTGTCAGGCACTCCAGTCCTTCCAATCATTCCGCCAACCTGCGTTGCATCCGTAGCCCCCATGACAGTCGAAGCAAAACATTTGTCAATTGTTACATTTCCATAAGTTCTTCCAATAAGTCCCCCCTGTATTTTGGCGCCTGTAATCCAATAGTCCGCTTCTGTTTTTCCGGTAACATCTTCATTGCTTAAGAATACCTGACAGTTTCTAAGTGTTACCGCACCAGCAGCTTCACCTGCAACTGCACCTGCAACAGAATTTTCACTATGATTTCCCGTTATACTGGTTCCAGACAAACGTACCGAATCTACGGTCATGCCATCTTTCAACGTTGCAAATAATCCAGCTTTATTTTCATTCGCTACATTCAGATGATAAATAACTGGCGTATTTCCGTTTGTATCAACTGAATAATTCGCTGAATAACCTGTCAGATTGTTATTTGTAATCGGTGTAAAGGTTTTATCTTTGTAGCAGCTATACCAGGAGCTTGTATTTTCTGTTTCTTCATCCAAGTCATCCTGTTTTTCAAAATGAATATCCTTCTGCTGTATCGCAGATGTAATTTTGTTCGTCACACCAGAAGTCTGATCCAGATTCTGAAGGTGTCGGCCATACATAATAACCGCCTCATTTTCTGAAGAGTTATCTGCAAAAAGACTGTTTGTAGTGGCACTGACTTCTGCTGAATCAGCAAACGCTCCAGAACTTTTTACCGTTGCTGTAATTTTCAAACTGCTACCCGGAGTCAGCCTTTTCGTCATATCTGTCACTTTGTTAGAGCTGTACAGATTAGAAAAACGGGATTCCGCATTTTTCAAATCATCCAAAGTCAGTTTCAGTTCATACCTGATACCTCTGACTGTACCCTCCTCATTCTTTGAGGTCGGCTGATTTTCTACATACATATCGTCTGAACGGTGAACCATTGTACCTCCCTGTGCTTTATAGCGCAAAGTCAGGGAATGGCCCTCACTGTCTTCCATTGTCACATCAAACAGCAGATCATTGGCATCTGGTCGTTTGCAGCTGATTGTGGCCACCAGTTTTTCTTCATTTGTAATCGTCAAAGTCGGCGCAAGGGTAGATGTGTTTCCTCCTGCAATCATATCTCCACCGTAATAACCTACTTCTGCCCCATCAGCCAGTCTTGCCTTTTTATAACGAAGAGAATTATAAGTAATCGTATCATAGTTATCTCTTGTTTCACTATAGAACACCGCATACACACTGGCACTGTCCGGATTATATTCTACCACCCAGTAATGATTGTATAGGTCATCATCAACGGTATCCTTTGTGACTAAAACACTTGCTACATTTCCTGATGTCTCCCTTTCGCTCGCAGTAACATAATACAATATAGAGCTCTTATCGCCATCTGCATCACTTGGATTCGCTGTTACCGGATTCGCTTTATCCTTCGCATACAACGAACTATTACCATTACTCTGCATCTTCACCAGATTGTTCTGCACTGCCGTGTAAATCAGCTCTGCCTTATTATCCAGGGCTTTCTGGCGCAGGTTTCTTTGTATGGCAAAAATTGCCGGTATGGCAATCGCCATAAGAACCAGAAGTATGGCTACTGTGAGCAGTACCTCGGCCAGCGTATATCCTTTTCTATTTTTATTTTTATCATATAAATTCATGGTTTTACCTCAATATATTTTTATTCATTTCCGTAATTCGTCTCATCTGCAGTTTTTATTTAAACAGCCCTTGTCAGAGCGCATTTAAAAAACGATACAATTCGACATATCTCATTATAAAACATGGTTTGGGCTTTCGCAACCTTCTGAATGTGAAAAAAATGTGGCAAAAAGGGCGAAAAAAAGGAGGGAAACGTGATGTTTTCCTCCCGGTTTTCCGTCAGTTATAAATGTTTTAAATATAGCAGTTTTTCCAGATTAAATAAAATCACATTTCAACCGGATGATCGTTGTATTTCTCAAATTCCTTCTCCATCTTTTCCAGGATATCAGAATACCCCAGCAGTTCTTTTACCCGCTGTTCTTTATTGTCATATTGCTTCTTATAGGATACCCGGTGCTCCATGGCGGCCCAGAAGTCCATGGAGATGGTGCGCAGCTGGATTTCCACAGGATAATATTCGTTGGCATCCAGACAGCATACATTCACTCCCAGAATAATATGGTGGCTGCGGTAGCCATTTGGCTTGGGATTTTCGATGTAATTGCTTTCCCGGATAAAGATCAGGTCTGGCTGTTTTTTCAGCATGTTTACCAGATTATTCACATCCCCCACGAAATAGCAGATAATACGCACTCCTGCAATATCCTGCAGCTGGTCTTTCGCATTCTCCAGGGTTGGCTCAAATCCCCGGCGCACCAGCTTTTCTTCAATGCTGTCTTTCTTTTTGATCCGGTACTGTATATTGTGAATAGGTTTCCCCGTTTTCGTTTCATAAATTGAATGGTTCAGCACTTCCAGTCTGGTCAGAAACAGCTTCATGGCATCCTCATAAGGCTGGATCAGGCTGTAATATTCCTTGTCAGTCATAAAAACCCTCCTTCTTGTTCTCCATGGTAATATAAAAATGTGTTTATTTGGTGAGAAAGAAATAAACAGAGCATAAACAAAGAGACCGTCTAAAATATATTTTTCTCTGCTCCATTCCCCTTGAAATCCCTCTGCCTAACTGGTACTATTAGAAGTAAGTAATTGACGAAATGATTGCATTTTTGTCTAACGAGCGCAGATGAAAGTATTTCATATGCATTATGGAAAGAGATAAGGAGTTTTTGATGAAGTCTTTCAAAGTCAGCATCATTTTACCGGTGTATAATGTGGAAAAATACCTGGGAGCCTGCCTGGACAGCTTACTTGCGCAGACCCTTGGGGAAATAGAGATCGTAGCTGTCAATGACGGCAGTACAGATGGAAGCCTGCAGATTCTGCAGGCTTATCAGGCGTTAAATCCATGGAAGCTCTTTATCTATTCCATCGAAAATCACGGCGTAAGCTATGCGCGTAATTATGGGTTCGCCCACTCACACGGAGAATATGTGTGGTTTGTGGACAGCGACGATTATGTGGAAGCCGAAGCCTGCCGTCTTCTTTATGAAAAAGCCATTTCCGATGGCAACGACTTAGTACTTTTCCGCTATTATAATGTAGATTCCCTGACCGGTGAGCGGACTGAATATGAGAATTCCTGTTATAACCAGAATTTCCGGATTGCAGATAAGCCTTATGAGCTTCCTGCTATTTCCCCTTATCCGTGGATCAAATTCATCCGCAGAGACCTGTTTATGGGGCTTCATTTTCCGGAAGGCATCCGTTTCGAAGATCTGCCGGTTGCCTATCTTCTGGCTGCGAAGGCCAGATCCATCGGTTATCTGGACCATTGCTTCTACAATTACCGTAAGAATGTAGGATTTCTCAGTTGCCTGACACCATCCACCCTCCATATAAAGAATGCCATCATTTTTCTAAAGGAGGAAATGCAGAAGCTGGGATTCTGGGAACAATACCGGACAGAACTGGATTTTATTGCGGTCCGCCACTTTTTTTACCGCTTCTGGAAGCTTCTTACCAATTATGAAGCGGACAAGAAGGAGCTGAAACTAAGACTGGTCAATGAACTTTTTGACTATATGGAGGCCGAGATCCCCGACTGGGAAGACAATCATTATGTTCTCTATTCCCTCCCCAGTCACATTGTACGGCTGCTCTGTCTCTACGGTTCCCGCCAGGAGATGCTCCACTTTATCGAAGCCTGCAACGGTATGTCTGTCCAGCAGCAGAAAGCCTGGATCAAGGATTACAAGGCTTCTCATAAAGCCCTCCCTGATATTCCGGCTTCTGAAATGATCCGCCGTGAAAAGACAGCTTCCCAGTTTTACCGTTTTGCTTATACCGGAAGCCTTGTCCCGGATCCAGAGCAGATTTTTCTGGAATCCTGCCAGGGCAACGAGATATCCGCCTGGGTTCTTAAATTACTTGCCCATCTGATACAGAACTTTGGAGAACACCATATCATCCTTTCCCTTACACAGGAGAAGCACTCACTTCTCCAGGCTCTTCTGAACCGTTATCTGACTGGTAACGGAGCATTACCGGACAATATTACATTAATCAGTCCAAACACAGAAGAATATGGAAAAGCCCTGGCGCTCTCTGGATACCTGATTACAGATGGACCACTGCCTTACTATTTCAGGAAACAGAATGGACAATTTGTACTTCTCCACTGCGGGCACAGCCTTTATCCTGAAACGTCCCTGAATACGCCGGCATCCAAAGCAGATACCGGTCTGTGGCAGCATACCATGTTTCTGGCAGATGCGCTGTATTTCAACAGCATCCAGAACCGTACTATATATATGAAAGAATGCATGACTGACCACATCTGCCCAACTCCATATATAATAGGTAACTCCACAGAAGCTCCGGTGATTCCGCAGAAGTCCCACAGGGAAAAAATCCGCCGCAGCTTACAGCTGGAGGGGATGCAGACCATTCTGTATGCCCCCCTTCTTCCAGGCTCTTACATGACAGACACCGCCCAGACTTTCCGCAATTTCATGTCTGCCCTTTACATACTGGATCTGGAGCTTAGTGAGGGGCAGGTTCTGTATCTCCATTTTGACGGGGAAAAAGAGATTGATTTTTCTGTATTTACACATATAAAAGAAATGCCACGGGATTTTGACGTTTCCGATTTTGCATCTGCCTGTGATGTTTTTGTTTCTGATTATCACAGTGCACTGTCGGCAAAATATAGCTCTGGCACCAGGGTTCTCAGATTTCTCTGCGGAAGCTTTGGCAAACAGACTATCTGTCAGATAGACCATCTGGGAAACCAGCTGGTCACAGATGAATTTTTCCCGGACTTTCCTGCATTTTGCAATGCGCCACAGCTAGTACGTTTTATTGGACAGTTGAATTGTGACGCTAGATGTAATTGTCCAGAAGTTACTGTTTCACCGACGGGTATCTTTTTGGCAAACGAGACTTTCACCAGAGCAGTTAATACTGAGCTAATTTCTTCTGGTACAATTTCCGCTGGTGCAAACCATGTTGCTATTTCCACAAAAATAGGCTCCGCACCGCAGTACCTTATTACGGACATTCTGGATTTTCTGCTTAACGGACGTCCATTGCCCTACTACAGCGAGCCAGGCCAGGAGGCTTCCGTTTCTTCTAACGTGATTACAGAAGGATCTTCCAGTAGAGTTTCAGAAGTCCCTTCCACCATGGCTTCAAAAGTTTCTTCCACCAGGATTCCAGCGGCACCGCGCACCCGGGTTCTCTTTTTCACCGGCCGTAAGCTTTCCCAGAATCTGATCCGGGATTTTAATGCCCTGGCAGCCCATGCACCGGATAAAGAATTCTGGCTTGCATACAACGACTTCCGCAATCCGGATTCTGCCAGATACTTGGCACAGCTGGCGCCAGGATGCTCCTGTCTGCCTCTCAAGCCAGACCCCGAACGTGGAACCCGGTGGAAGCTGGCCAGCATCCTTACCAGCCGGATGGGACTTTTCTCTATGTATCCACTGTCCCATATTCTGAACCTTGGGAAGAAAGAATGCCAGAAATATCTGGGAAATGCCCAGTTTGACCAGGTGATTATCACCTCAACAGACAGCATCAAGACCGTTGCCACTTTGCTTGCTGCTGCCCCTGTGGCTTCCTATACCTTTGATACGTTCAGCCCGGAGCGCTACAGCACCTCCAGGCCTTACAGGCACCAGATCGCATTTCTGTGCCGTCTGTTGAAAGATACTGGAAACCTGGAACTGCCAGAAGAGCTCACCAGATTGAAGCTGACACAGATTTCTGGAGAAAATAAAGATAAAACTACCCTGTAAACTATTAGAATTCTTTTTGAAAGATATGCTACGAGGATTAATCCGATGAAACTAACCACTATCATCCCAGTCCACAATGCCCAGAAATATATCACCGCCACCCTTGACAGTGTCCTTTCCCAGGATCTGGGCGGCCAGGGAAATCCGGAAGACCTGGAAGTCATCTGTGTAGATGATGCTTCCACAGATGCTTCTGTTTCTCTTATAAAAGAATATCAGCAAAAAGACTCCCGCATCCGTCTTTTCCAAAACGAAAAGACACAGTATGCAGGAGTCTGCCGTAACAAAGGAATCCAGGAAGCCACAGGAGACTACATCCACTTTCTGGATGCCGATGACCTGGTCGAAAAAGATGCTTACCAGAAATACCTGGCCATTGCAAAGCAATCCGATGCAGACATGGTAAAAGGCTGTGCCCTCTGTTTCGATAACGAAACCGGGGAACTTTCTGACACACCACTTTTCGCACTGTCAGATGTTCCCGTCAGCTGTTTCGATACGGTTCTGGATTTCCACCAGTCCCCCGAGGTTTTCAGTCATATCAGTGTGGTTCCCTGGAACGCCATTTACAAACGGGAATTCATTCTGGAAAAAGATCTTCGGTTCAACAACCTGGTCTGTGTCAATGACCGTTCTTTCTACAGTGAAGCCGTATTCACCGCCAGCAAAATCTGGCTCACCCATGAGCCGATTGTCCGTTACCGTGTGAATAACAGTGCTTCCCTTGTAGGAAACCGTGCCAGAAATTTCCACTGTGAATTTGATTCCTGGCAGCTGATCATGGACCAATGTGCAAAATATAATATTCAGGGCAGGGAACTGGCCATTGTAATGGAGCGTGAACTGATTGACATTTTCATCTGGTACCGTAAATACAAAAAAATTCCGGAAATATCGGAAGAAATCACTTCGCAAACCAAAGCATTTGCCCAGGGACTTGATATTTCGCCTCTTGAAGCATTCCCGCCTGCTTTCAAGTGGTACTATGATTATCTCACTTTTATGCCGGAATTTGAAACCCTTACCCAAAATTATAACAATATTGCCAATTTCAAAAAGCAGGCCAAAAAAATAATGCCAGAGTGCAAGAGCTTAGCAGAATTCCGCCAGCGGATCCAGGAAGCCCCTGCTTCCGCAGCAAGCCACTCCAGCCAACCAAGTTTATTTAAACGGCTGCTTTCTCATATTCATGGTCCTAAACATTAGAATCTGTAAAAATAAAACCTGTTTGAAAATATAAGAAACAGTTCTGGTATCTTATCGTTACCAGGGCTGTTTCTCACCGTAATTTTTTCATTAACTGCGCCTCTGTTTGCTAACCGAAAACTGTGCTCGCTGTTTTTTGATCACTTAAATACAAAATACCGCATAAAGTGGAACAATCTTTTTATCATCTTCAAAAGCAAAATTCTTCGCAGAGAGTTTAATCGCATATGCCGGTTTATACGTATTCATATAAACATTTAAGCTCTTGGCTCTGGTATTGTCAGCAGATTTCACTTCAATAGGAATCAGCTGTCCATCACGCTGAATCACAAAATCTATCTCTGCTCCTCTCTCAGATTCCCAATAATACGTACTGTATCCATTAATAGTAAGCTACACATTTACATAATTTTCAGCCATACCACCTTTAAAATCATTCAATTCCTCAACCATATACAAAACATCATTAGCCGCCACCTCTTTTTTCGCACATAATAATCCCAGATCCGATACATAAATTTTAAACGAATCAATATCGCGGTAATTTTCCAAAGGCTTTCTGATCTGCTCTAGTTTATAAACCTGTGATACGATACCTGACAGGCAAAGCCATTCAATAGCATTCTCAAATTCAGAAGCCCGCCCGCCCTTTTTTATTAGTTTGTACTGAAAACGAGTATTTTTCTTTGAAAGCTGAACTGTGATGTTATCATAAGCAAGTCTGGTTTTTTTATCTCATTCAAATTATTATATTTGCTCATATCATTAAGGTAACTTACGAGTATCGTATCCTGAGTATGTCGCACAAGAATATAATCTCTCGTCTGAACGAACTGCATAACACACTCAGGCATACCTCCCACAACAAGATACTGCCGATAGAGTTGCATTGCTGCAGTATGAAGCGCAGAAGGCATAGGAGTATCTGACGCAAAACATTTTTTTATCTGTTCTACAAGTGCATTCTCCTCCATGGCAAGCATAAATTCTTCCATATCCATAGGATACAATGTTTTCATATCTACTTTACCCACAGGAAATGAAAATTTAGTCCTGTTCACCGCCACTCCCAGCAAACTGCCCGCCACAATAATGTGATAATCCGGGCTGATACTTTCCTCAAAGGTCTCAGACAGCTTCGGATTGGTTTCAAAATTAAAATATGCCACATTCTCATAATGAGTACGCCCAAATTCCAGAATAGAATAGGTCTTTCCAGCATCTACTATTTAATATCTGGTATATGAAGTATTCGTGTAAAAATCAACGAAAATATTTATAATTTTAACATTAATTTACATGAATATTTTTCTGATATTCACATCAAATCGCGCGAATATTTTATTTCTATGCTTCTGCTCAGCGACCTTTTTTATGCAAGCGGCCATATATGATACATTGGCACAACTTCCCACAGCCTTAAGCAGGTTAGTTATGAAAACATGTTTCAAAAAACTTTCTGCAAAATATACCACCAAGCAAAGTATGCAAAGCGCACAGATTGCGTTTAAATCAGATTCGCCGCCCCTTTCTTTTCCCACACGTCCATAATCATAAACACGGTAAGTCACATTGGAATTCTGCTGAATTTCCGCAATCAGGATATCTTTGCCAATAGCATGAATAGTTCCGGACTGGATGGACAGGTATCAGGCAGAATTACCGGGTAATCCCAGAAATGAAATCCGTCAATTCCCGTATCGCTCTCTACAACTGCAAAGAAGGATTTTCTGTCATTTCCTTCCACACGGACTACCAGATAATATTTTCCATTTAACTCAATGGCACAGTAATTCAGCACTGTATTGATTCCAAGGCGTTCCATGAAATAAGGATAAGAATACAGATCAATAAGGCTGTTCCAGGTGCGGTCAAAGAAAACCTCCTGTCTTCCAATCTCTTTGTTGCAGACTTTTTCGCCGAAAACATCCATCATAAAACTATGATAAAATTCTCTATAATATAAAACGGCTCTGACAAACCAAACATTGTCAGAGCCACTCTATGTTTCCAATATTTATCTGTTACATTACCGGTTCTTTTTTCCGTTCTTTATCTTATTTTCCATTATGACATAAGCTTCCACAATTAAATCTGTTGCAATCAGAACTGCCACAGACAGGAGCAGGCATCCTGCTACACTAAATTCGTAAAAAGCAGAAAAACCGCCGATCAGAAAGTAGACGCCTATATGTACTGCATACATTTTGGATATATGCCGGGAATAATAGCACAATTTGTTATATCCGAATTTCCATTTTTCCACGAATGGTGTAATCCAGAACGAAACCGCAAAGACAAGCATAATACTGCAATAAGATCCTATTACCTTTACAAGCCCAGGTATTCTGTACTGCATAAGCATATATTCAAAGAATTCTTCAACTCCCGGATGCGATACGATACAGCCAGCTAACCAGATTGCTGCTATGATTCCACATATGGTTCCGCTCCTCTTATAGAAACTGCCTTTTTCATTTTCAGGTACTGTTCTGATCACTTTTCCAAAAACATATCCCAGAAATACATAGCTCAGATACGGAAAAAAGCAGAAGCTTGTTTCTCCTTTTCCACCAAATGTCATATCTAAAATCCAGTTCAGCACCTGATTATCTGAAACCAGCTGCCCTGCAAACGGCGAGACGATTCCTACTATTATAACACTTATAATGTATCCGCCCAGTTTTACATTTAATTTCTTATACAGGGCAAGGACAAGATAACACATACCAGCTATAAAAAATATGTTTACAAATGTAAGCATGGAATACAGGTTCGCCTCATACACCTCCCTGCTGCCTGGCACTTCACCAGTAACAGCATTTCTGATGTAATAGCTGACCGTCATCACAGCTCCTACGCATAAATTGCTTAAACCCTGATAAAATAATAGCTTTACGCCATTTTTCACCATATCCTTCGGTTCGGAGTGGCGTGTAAATCCACTTCCAAATCCCATGGTAAAAAGGAAAAGACAGGCTCCTGTGGGCATAAACAGGGCAAACATAATTTGATATACCTTTGATGTTGCAGCATCCAGACTTCCTAACGTCTGAAATGAATGGATAAATACAATCATGATCATCAGGAAGCCTTTTACTAAATCAAGCTCCTTCTGCCGGCCGGTATTCACTTCTTTTTCGCTTAAAGAAAACATCACCTTTCTCCTCTCTCTGGTGTAACCGCTTTATTCTTTCACTTTACTTTTACACTTTCTTTCTCCACAACGTGCCCCGCCACAATGAATCATTTATAAAAAATGTTTTATTATTATACTCTTACAAAGTGATACAATCTGCTCTTTGCATCTCCCCAGAAGTCCTTAAACAGGAACCCTGCTTTCATCAGCATTTCCCCAGTGTAAACCTTGCCGGTCTCTTCCAGACGGTAATCTGCCGTCGCATCAAAGCCATCCAGACGGAGTTTCCGGCTGTGCATATTGGCCGCTGCCAGAACCTGTACATAAGTAACCAGCACTTCACTCTTATCCTTCGCAGCCACCGCCCAGCAGTCATAATAATGATTTTCCCTGTAGGAAGCAATGCGGTAATAATCACCTTCGCGGACAAGATCATGGTATTTGTGGTACATCTTCGTCTGTTCCTGCACGATCTTATGCTCTTCTTCGCTAAGCTTGGTGATATCCAGCTCGTAGCCAAAGGTTCCTGCAAGCGCCACATGTCCTCTTGTCTCAAATGGTGTCACCCTGCCAACGGTATGGTTAGGGCAGACACTGACATGTGCGCCCATGGCAGACAATGGGTAGATCAGAGCTGTTCCCTCCTGAATCCGCAGTCTCTCAACGGCATCTGTATCATCGGAGCACCAGATCTGCGGGCTGTAATACAGCATTCCCGGGTCGAAGCGGGCACCGCCGCCAGAGCAGTTCTCCAGAAGCAGATCCGGAAATTCTCTCACCAGACGCTCCTGCAGTTCATATACTCCAAGCACATAACGGTGGAAAAGCTCCTGCTGGTTTTCCCTGCCAAGCCAGATGCTTCCCATGTCACAGAGCTGGCGGTTCATATCCCATTTCACATATTCGATATTGGCACTGTGAAGCACCTTGGAAATACAGCCATATACATAATCCCGGATTTCCGGACGGGAAATGTCCAGCACATATTGCTGGCGGCTCTGGGTTGCTTCACGCCCTGGGATCTGGATCGCCCAGTCCGGATGTGCCCGGTAAAGCTCTGAATCCGGGGAAATCATCTCCGGCTCCATCCAGATACCGAATTTCAGGCCGATCTTATTCACCTCATCCACCAGATGCTTCAGACCGCCTGTAATTTTTTCTTCATTTACTGTCCAGTCACCGAGGGAACAGTTATCGCTGTTTCTCTTTCCAAACCAGCCATCGTCCATGACAAGCATTTCGATGCCGTCTGCCTTCGCAGTTCTGGCAATATCCAGCAGCTTGTCTGTATTAAAATCAAAATAAGTCGCTTCCCAGTTGTTGATAAGAATTGGGCGCTTCTTGTGATTGTAAGCGCTCCGGATCAGATGATCCCGGTAAAATCCGTGGAAGCTTCTGGTCATTTTTCCAAGGCCCTCCCCGGAATATACCAGTACTGCCTCTGGTGCCTGGAATTCTTCGCCAGGGTCCAGGATCCAGCAAAATTCCTCGCTGTTGATTCCCATAGTCATGCGGACAGAATCAAACTGGGTAAGCTCTGCCTGTGCCGTAAAGTTACCGGAATAGATGAAATTCATTGCATAAACCCGTCCCTGCTGCTGGGTAGTCTCTGGTGTGACCAGGGCAATAAACGGGTGCTCCTGATGACTGGATTCCCCACGCAGTGAGGATACCCGCTGTTTTCCATAATGAAGCGGTCCCCGCTGGATCTGGCGTTCTCTGGCCCAGGATCCATGAAGGGAGATCATCTGGAAGTTCTCATTGTCCATATCCAGGCAGGCGCTGTAGATTTTCTCCACCTTCAGGGTCTGGCTGCCTGTATTTGCCACACGGACATTTCTGGTGATCACATTTTCCTTTTCAAATACAGAATAGGAAAGAACTGCCTCAAGCCCCAGAATCTCGTCCCTGCAGGTAATGTCCAGAGTCTCTACTTCTCCTTCTTTTCCGAAGGATGCCGGAAGGCCTGCAAGCTTGTTCTTCCCTTTATAAATCTCATGGGATGCATAGGTAAGCTCACAACCCATGCGCCCTTCTTCGTTGCGGATATTCAGGCAGCTTTCACGGTAATCCCCGATTCCGCCTGTAGGCAGCTCCATAGGGAAAAAGTCCAGGAATGCGGATTTCTCCCGTTTGTTTACTGATGGGGTGAATGGAGCTTCTTCCATACGGAGAAGATAGTTGTCAGCCTCCTTTGCAAGGCGGTCACCATAATAGATATGTCCCACATAGCCTTCTGATGAAAGTCCGATCACATAGGTAGTATCGGCTGTGTCTAATTTGAATATTTTACCGGATTCATTGTATGTAATTGCCATGTTAACTCCTTTTTGTATTTATTTGTAACAAAAGCGCATATTTTCTATCTATGCAAAATGTGTTACTGCCGTTTTTTAATAACTTTTTTGTAATCCATCGCTTAAACTCCTCCCAATATCCATATGCTGTTTCTGTGGTTCATTTAAGTTTAAAATATCATTAGCTTTAATTAATATCAGCTTAATTTTAATTATATTAAGTAAAAAAAGCCAGAAAGCTGTTCATGCCTATACAATAAAGCTTTCTGGCCTTTTACTTCCTTATACATCCATCTGATTATTTGCCTTGCTTACAGACTTCCGCCTGTTCTTCTTCGCTTCATACAATTGCCGGTCTGCAAGAGAGATTACCTGCTGGATATCTGTAGAAATATTAGGCCGGAATTCTGCGATTCCAAGGGAGATTTCTACCAGGAATGGTTTCCCTGATTTCTCATTAAACAGCCGACAGGCTGTTTTCACACGCTGGCGGAAAGTTTCCCCGAAATCCGTTTCTTCACATTCCAGCATGATGATATATTCATCTCCGCCTACACGCCCCAGAATATCATTGCTGCGCAGGCAGCCTTTTAATATTTCAGCCACACTTTTCAGGGCAAAATTCCCTGCCGGATGCCCCCAGGTATCATTGATCTCTTTCAAATGGTCCAGATCCCCATAGATCATATAAGCCCGCTGTCCATTGCCAGCCCTGCATACCCTCCTGGTGTGCTCCATAAATCCCCGCAGGTTCAGAAGACCTGTCAACTCGTCATACTCAGAAATAATGCCCAGGACACGGTTTTTCTCCTTAATCTCCTCCATATCACGGGACATTTCCAGTCTTCTTGCCGCCTCTGCCTTGCTGATTTCCAGATAATGCAGGGAAAGACCAATCTGCAGACTGATCACATAGAAAAATGGGAAATCCTCCTGGTCAATGTCACATGCCAGAAGCCCGTACTGCTTCTCCCCTGAAAAAAGGAGAAATACCATAAACTGATGCCGGTCTTCATCCTCCATCAGGTCACAAATCCCATTTTCCTTCATGACCTGAAGCCGGTCATAAGGTGCCCTGGTTATGATCTGTCCATTCTTATAGCTGGCTGCGAGATGAAGGTTATAGGGACAGGTCCATTTTCTTTTGCCATCATAAACAATCGGTTCGTCCAAAAGAAACAGGTGGGTGCAGCGGGTATGGAGTTCTTTCATCTTCTCCATGATTTCCTTCAGAAAAGCCTGCTCATCATCCATACAGTCATTCAGATCCCGGGCGAGAACGGGAATAAACCAGGATTTCCGCTGGAAACCGATCAGCTCCAGCTTCATTCTGGCAATTGTTTTATTCAGCCTGTGCACCTGCGCACCAAGGCTTACCGGAGTCTCTTTCTCCTCGAAGCCTTCCGATATACAGCCACAGGATTCTCTTCTTACAAGGGAAACCGGCACTCTCTGGGAGGTAGCTTCCAGGTCGGTGGCCTTTCCATTCAGACGGTTTACCAGATCGTAAACTGCCATTTTCCCCATTAATTCCCCATCCTGGGAAACCGTAGTAAGGGGCGGTTCCATTCCGGATGCGCGCTCACAGTCATCAAATCCGGTGAGCATAATATCCCGTCCCACCACAAGACCTCTTTTCTCACAGACACGGTAACCGGCAAACGCCATCTCATCATTGGAAAAAACAATCGCCTGGGCATCCGGATTATCGTCCAGAAGACGCTCCACCTGCTTATCTACAAATTCAGAATAATCCCCCTGGGCGATCATCTGATGCGTTACAGGAAGTCCATACTTCTCCATTGCTTCCAGATAGGCTTCCTTCCGCTCAATGGCATCTGTATTGTGCTCCGGTCCTGCTACGAACAGGATTCTGGACAGATGATGCTCTTCTACCAGATGCTCCATGATCATCCGGATCCCACCTTTATTGTCACAGATCAGAGAATGACAATTGGGCACATCTACAACCTCTGTGAGAAATACTGTAGGAATCCCATTATATTTCCTGGCAAATTCATCCGGGTCATCCTCCCGCAGCTGGATACCCAGAGTCCCATAATTAATGATCAGACCATCCAGCCCTCCGATCAGACTGTAGTCATGAATGGTATTAAACTGATAATCATAAGAATTTTTCTGATTGCCGCCGAGAACATCTTCAAAAAAATCCTTCGTCTGGGTACCCAGAAAAAAACAAACATTTACATTCAGCTCACTGGCCGCTTCTGAAATTCCCTTGATATGTTCTTTTGGAAAATAGGTATGCACTCCGCCAATGAGGATTCCAAGATTATACCTCTTTTTTTCTTCCATTATCACACCTCTTGCTGTAATGTTTTTACTTTTCCTGACATCGCATTTTATCAACATTTAACATCATTTTTCTAAAAAATCCGCATTTCAGTTTTCGTCTATTATAACAATAATTACCCATTCATGTAAAGTCATTTTTGTGAGCTTTCGCTAAATATGTGAATATTTTTGCCCTTCATTGCAGTGCAGTTTTTTTTCTGATATACTATTTTATAAGACACCAGGGTCAAAAGGTCAGGAAGCTGTTCGTGCCTGCACGATAGGGCCTTGTTGACCTGGCATCATTTTACATCAGGTGGGCAGCTTCAGACTGCATCCGGGCTTCCGGCACCTGATAAGAAAGTAGGAAGGAACAAGAAATGGCAATTAACCCAATGAAATTACTTGAATTAAGTAATCTCTGGAGTGCATTTACAAGACGGCACCCTAAATTCCCCCAGTTTCTTTCAGCCGTGCAGCAGGCCGGCATTTCTGAAGGAACCGTGATCGAAGTACAGATCACCACTCCCGACGGCAGAACTTTTACTTCCAACCTGAAGGTACAGGCAGAAGATATAGAGGCTGTGAAAAGTCTACAGAATTACCAATGAAAATTTAGCTAAATTTTATCTGGATTTTACAGTTTTTTTGCACAAAAAAATTGAAATTTTTGTACAAAGATTGTATAATATATCTCAAAGAAATGAAAGTGAGGGTTCACCATGAAACAGAACAGTATGTTAGCAATGATTCTGGCAGGCGGCCGTGGCAGCCGTCTTCATGATCTTACCAACAAAGTGGCTAAACCGGCAGTTTCCTATGGCGGCAAGTACCGTATCGTCGATTTTCCTCTCAGTAACTGTGCCAACAGCGGCATTGACGTAGTAGGCGTACTGACCCAGTATGAGTCAGTTGAGCTGAACAGCTACGTTGCAGCTGGCGGACGCTGGGGACTGGATTCCAAGGACAGCGGCGTATACGTACTTCCACCACGTGAGAAAGCAGACACCGGACTTGACGTATATCGCGGAACAGCCGACGCGATCTCCCAGAACATTGATTTTATAGATCAGTATGACCCGGAATACCTTCTGGTTCTCTCCGGCGACCACATTTATAAAATGAATTATGACAAGATGCTTGCTTACCACAAGGAGAGACAGGCCGATGCTACCATCGCAGTTATCGAAGTTCCTCTTAAGGAAGCCAGCCGTTTCGGTATCATGAACACAGACGGCCAGACAGACCGTATCACCGAATTTGTTGAGAAACCACCTGTCCCACAGAGTAATCTCGCTTCTATGGGTATCTATATTTTTAACTGGAAGCTTCTGCGCAAGCTTCTCCTTGCAGATATGAAGAATCCGGATTCCAACCATGATTTTGGTAAGGACATCATTCCTACCCTTCTTAGCGATGAGAAGAGACTTTTTGCTTATCGTTTCAAAGGCTACTGGAAAGATGTTGGAACCATTGATTCCCTCTGGGAAGCAAACATGGATCTTCTCAGCCCGGACAATGAGCTTGACTTAAGCGACCAGACCTGGAAGATCTATACAGAGGATGTAACAGCCCTTCCACAGTATATCGGTACAGAAGCCAAGATTCAGAATGCTTACATAACCCAGGGTTGTGTCATCGAGGGTGAGGTTACCAATTCTGTTATCTTTACCGGCGCGAAAGTAAGGCCCGGTGCCAAAGTAATTGACAGTGTACTTATGCCAGGTGCTATCGTAGAAGATGGCGCTGTAGTCGTACGTGCCCTTGTTGCCAATGGTATCACCATCGGTAAGGGTGCTCTGGTAGGAAGTGCAGACAGCGAGCACATCGAGCTGATTGCGAAACGTGTAAAGGGGGCCGAATAATATGTATAAAGCATTTGGAATTGTAAACTCATCATCCAGAAACATCCGGGTAGAAGGACTTGAAGACTACCGTCCGATTGGTGCTTTCTCTTTCCTGGGCAGATACCGTGTTATCGACTTCCCGATTTCCAATCTGAGCAACAGTGACATTGACCGTATCCAGATCTATGTACAAGAGAAACCCCGTACACTGGTTGCACATATCGGCACCGGCCGTCACTACAATATTAACTCCAAGAGCGGCAAGCTGCAGATCCTTTTCTCCGATGCAGGTCAGAGAAATGATATTTATAACACAGATATTGCTGCTTACTATGAGAACCTGAAATGCATCGAAGAAATGCATCATCCATATGTAGTTATCACACCGGATTACATGGTATATTCCGCAGATTTCTCCAAGCTGATCGAGCAGCACATTGAATCCGGAGCAGATATTACCTTACTTTACCATGCAGTAGACAATGCCAAAGAGGCATTCCTGAACTGCAATATTCTGGATCTGAATAAGCAGAAAGGTGTCCTTTCCATTGAACCGAACCACGGTAATGCCAAGAACCGCAATATTTTCATGGATACTTATATCATGAAGAAAGACCTGTTTGTAGAACTGATCCGTAAAGCAAGAGCGATCTCTTCCGCATTCACACTGACTGATATCATCAATGAGATGCATAATGACCTTGATGTACGTGGTGTTTCCCACCGTGGATTCTTCGCTTCCATCACAGATTTCCAGAGCTATTATGATGCAAATATGGATCTGATCGATATCAAGGCTGCACAGACTCTGTTTGATCCGGAATGGCCGATCTATACACGTACCAACGATTCCTGCCCGACTCATTATTATAATACGGCAGAGATCCGCAATTCTGTTGTTTCCAATGGCTGCCAGATCGAGGGTACCATTGAGAATTCCATTATTGGCCGTGGCTGCGTGATCCATAAGGGTGCCGTGATCAAGAACAGTATTGTTCTGGCAGGCGCTGAGATTGGCGAGGGAGTTCATGTAGAGAACCAGGTTGTAGACAAGCTGGTTAAGATTCTTCATGTGAAGGAAGTTGTTTCTGCTGATGGACTTCCGGGATATATTAAGAGAGGCGACACCATCTAAACTATCGCTTTGAGATATTTCCGATGAAATATCCCAGAGCACAGAGGAATGTCCTGTGTATTTAAAGCCGCACAGGACATTCCTTTTATTTTATACAAGAAAGAATCCTGCTTTGCAGGATTCTCCGCCTGCGGCGGGTCGCTATAAGCGACATCTACCTTTCCGCCGCAGTGCGATCCTGCCCGGCAGGGCTTTTTATGCTATAGGGAATTCCAACGGAATTTCCTATAGCACAAAAAAGACATGTGCAGATACTTCCCACATGTCTTTTCTTTCATTTAAATTCTTATTCAGAATACGCTTTACATCTTTCCAAAAATCAGATCCGTACCTGATCCAACAGGTCATCTACCTTGCCTGGTTTGCACACGCCTGTGATCGTCAGTTCCAGCTTCACACCAGGAAGCTCTACAAATACCAGTGATTCTACTTTCCCGCGGATATCTTCCAGCATTTTTTCAAAATTCTCACTGGTAATATCGGAGAATACCATCACAAAGTCATCACCGGAATAGCGCAATGCATCGCCGCTCTCGCCCACAACCTCATGAATGACACTGGCAACCTGACGGAGCACATCATCTCCTGTCTGGTGTCCAAAATTCTCATTGATCTTCTTGAAGCCCTTAATATCTGCCATAGCAAGAGCATCAACGGTCTCCATTCTGCAAAGCTTCTCTGTATAATAACGCTTATTATAAATTCCTGTCACCCGGTCTATGTACATCTTTTCTTTATGGATGCGGATAGAATTCAGCACCTCTTCTCTGCTATATCCCTGCGGGATAAAGGAATCATCCAGCTTCACTACCAGCTCCAGACAGCAGGGCTTACCTTCAAGCTCTACATACATTGCTACGACCTGGAAAATGTCATCCTGGGTAACTTCAACCTTCATAATGCGCTGCTTCGTGCGCAGACAGGTGGCTGAAATACAATTACTACAACTCTCTCCACGTCCCCATACTGCATAACATCTAAAATCTGACTCCCATACACGGCCATCCTGTTCTACATGGAGAAGCTTCTTAGTGACCGGATTTACAAAACGTACCAGATCATAGGTAATCTGCAGATACTGAAGCAGAATCCATGCCTCATCTCCTGTGATCGCAAATCCCTGCGTCTTGAATCTGTCATAAAAATGGGAAAAAGCAGAACTACGGCTATATTCCAGCGCAGCATCCTTAGCGGCACTTACAATACTGTAGTCCTCATCAATGTCTGTAAGCTTTCCTACAACCCCGGTATACTCTTTGGAATCATCAGAAGCCCAGATCATCTTACAGTCGCAGCGGTAACGCTCTGGTTTCCTTCCATCCTTAACCTGGATATCACTTACTACATTCGGTCTCTCACGGGTAGCCTGTCTGATCTTATTCAAAAGACGCTCCAGAGAGCCTTCTTCGATCAGATTCCCAAGAGTTCCTTTCTCAAGTGGAGAAAGCACCGGTTCCCGGATACCACTCCTCTTCATTCCGGATTCATTCAGATTCAGAAGCGGCGGTGAAACTGTATAGGTAAATACAATATGTTCCGAACCATCTGCAAGGAAATGGAAACACTGTCTCTCACATTCCAGCTGCTGTACGATCTTCTCAGAAGAATCCATCTCGAAATCATGGAACCGGTTCGCCATATTGGTCATATTGGCTCCATCATATCCAACCTTGGATTTCACGCCCATCTCTTTCTTAAGGGCACTGGAAATATCCAGCAAGCACTCCAGAAGCAGTGGATTAAACACACCGCACTGACCTGCAAGGATCATCTCGATGGCCTTCTCATGGGAGTATGCCGCTTTATAACAACGCTCACTGGTAAGGGCATCATATACATCTGCCAGCGAAACAGCCTGGGCGGAAATCGGAATCTCTTCTCCCTTCAGTCCGTCCGGGTAGCCACCGCCATCATACCGCTCGTGATGCCAGCGGCAGATCTCATAGGCCGCCTTCACCAGCGGCTCATCCTTCTGCTCGAAAGGAAGCTGCTCCAGCATATTGGCGCCAGCCATGGAGTGTCCCTTCATTACCGCAAATTCCTCGGCAGTCAGCCTGCCTGGTTTATTCAATATCTCATCCGGAATGGTGATCTTGCCAATATCATGGAGTGCAGATGCTGTACTGATCAGACCGATCTGTTCCTGGCTTATGGTATATGGGTTATTCTCCTTCTGTACCAGATGACGCAGAAGCATATCTGTGATCACCTGGATATGGAGAACATGAAGTCCGCTCTCACCATTACGGAATTCAACAATATGGGAAAGAATGCTGATCATCAGCTTACTGCTCTTCTCTTTCTCATATATCTGATTGCTCACAATACTTGTCATACGTCGCTGCTTGGCTCCAAGCAGAATCGCATTCGCCGAACGGCGGCGTACCATATTGGCATCAAATGGCTTGCCAATAAAGTCTGTCACACCCAGATCATAGCCTCTCTTAATATAGGCGGGAGAATCCTCTGCAGAAATAATGATCACCGGAGTATAGTCGATCCAGTGCTCCTTATTCATATATACAAGCACCTCAAATCCATCCATCTGAGGCATGACAAGATCCAGAAGTACCAGAGAGATCTCCTCTGCATGCTTCTGCAGATAGTCTACTGCCTGTACTCCGTCACGTGCCTGTATAATATCGTATTCATCTTCCAAAATCGTAGCAAGGAGATCGCGATTCATCGCCGAATCATCTGTAATAAGAATCTTCTGTCTCTGCTGTGTTACTGCTTCACTCATTCATACTTCCTCAGCAGGTGTGGTTACCCCCCCCCACCCTGTTTCCACTGCTTTCCGACAGCTTTTGTAATTCTGGGTGCTATCAAATCTCAACATTTCTGTTACGTCAGGTGCTTTCCATATCGCCCTTGTATCCTTCTTAGAATTCCGGTATTTTGTGTAGGGGCTTCGTCAACAGAATTGTCAAGAGTATTAAGATACGTAATTATAGTTTAGCAGTCTAATATGGTAATGTCAACCTCATTCCCGACAAAAAACAGGTAAAAACAACTATAATCAACAACATACTAAAACGTTTTCCGGCACACTCTTGCACAATCTCACACCTTATTTTATAATGAATCTGCACAATTTACATTTACAGAACATTGCGTTCATTTACTTGTGAAAATGTGCCTTATCGTACATAAAAAAACAGTTACTGTTCTACCATATATTTTCCAGGAGGATTTCCATGCAGATTACAAGACCTGATTACTATAAAGAATTTTCCTGTATCGCAGGCGTCTGTCCGGATACCTGCTGCGCAGGCTGGCAGATCGTCATTGACGAGAAAAGCCTTAAGAAATATAAACATGTGAAGGGTGCTTTCCGAAACCGCCTTCACAATGACATCAACTGGAAGGAGCAGGTTTTCCGCCAGTACAATAAGCGCTGTGCATTTTTAAATGATGAGAATCTCTGTGACATTTACAGTGAAGTGGGAAAAAGAATGCTCTGCGATACCTGCCGGAAATACCCACGGCATATTGAAGAATTCGAAGGACTCCGGGAATATTCCCTGTCTCTTTCCTGTCCGGAAGCAGCCCGTATCATTCTTCAGAGAAAAGAAAAAACAGGCTTCCAGTCTGCCGAAGTTCCATCTGAAGAAGAAACCTATGACGACTTTGATTACCTGCTTTTCACTGCCCTGGAAGACACCCGGGATTATTTTCTGGAAATCATCCAGAACCGCCAGATTCCCATGCGCCTCCGCATCTGGAAGCTTCTTGCTGCTGCCAGCGATTTCCAGCTCTGCCTGGATAAAAATGAGCTTTTCAAATGGGAAGAGATCCGTGGACGGCACCAGGCTTCCGGTTTTGGCGAAGCTTTCACTTCCAAGGTTCAGACGCATATGAATAAAAATGATGCTCCAGAGGAGCTTCTGAAACAGATGTGGCAGGTGATCGTCCCAAAAATGGAGGTACTCCGTCCAGGATGGCATGAATTTCTGGATGAAAATCTGAGATCATTATATTCCTGTGTTTCTGGCACAGACACTTCCGAAAAGCCACAACCTTCTTACAGTGAACACCAGACTGACTTTAATAAGGCTTACCCAGACTGGAACATCCAGGAGGAGCAGCTTCTGGTCTACTGGATCTACACCTATTTCTGCGGTGCTGTTTATGATGGTGAGATTTTTTCCAAGGTGAAAATGGCCGTGGTCTGTACCCTGCTGATCCATGAGCTGGATATGGGTACCTATCTGAAAAATGGCCGCATCTTCTGCCTGGAGGACCAGATTTCTATCTGCTACCGTTTTTCCCGGGAGCTGGAGCATTCTGACCTGAATCTCAATGCCCTGGAGGATCTGCTCGCACAGGACAAGCTGTTTTCCCTGGAAAATATGTTAAGAATCTGCTGAAAGACTGTGCAATATCCATAAATCCAACATGCAAGCATGCTGGATTCATGGCTGCTGCACAGGACTTTCATAGTAAAATCCCATAAAAGGAGGCCATTTTCCATGCCTGTTACCATCCGTCCCGCCACACCTGCCGACGCAGAAGCACTTCTTGCCATCTATGCCCCATACGTGGAGCACACGGCCATCACATTCGAATATGACGTTCCCTCTGTGGATGAATTCCGGCAGAGAATTATAAATACACTGCAGCTTTACCCGTATCTGGTCGCAGAGAAAACTACTGATACCAGCTGCCCGGAAATCCTGGGCTATGCCTACGCCGGCCCCTT
Organism: Blautia sp. HCP3S3_H10_2; assembly: GCF_052122375.1. NCBI lineage: Bacteria > Bacillati > Bacillota > Clostridia > Lachnospirales > Lachnospiraceae > Blautia > Blautia sp. HCP3S3_H10_2. The sequence goes on along the minus strand of NZ_JBQKCL010000007.1, from coordinate 150,595 downwards.
ACACGCCCGCGCTGCCTACGCCTGGTCTGTAGAAACCTCCATCTATGTGAAAGAAACCGAACGCAGGTCCGGCGTTGGCAAAATCCTTTATGCCGCTTTGGAAAAAGCCCTGAAAGCCCAGAATGTCACCAATGTAAACGCCTGTATCGCAAGCCCCCAGGTGGACGATGAATATCTGAACCACAACAGTATCCAGTTCCATGAGCACCTGGGCTATTCCATGGTGGGCGAATTTCATAAATGCGCTTACAAATTCGGCAGATGGTACAATATGGTCTGGATGGAGAAAATGATCGGGGAACATCAGGTAAAACAGCCGGATTTTATTCCCTTTTCACAGATTCAGCGCTAGAGCGTGTTTAAAAAAAGGCTTTCTGCAAAATCTCCCCGTTTGTTCCGATCACATCTTTATAGAAATATGCGGAATCCTTTAATGTACGCTTCTGCGTATTATAATCTGTATAAACAAGTCCAAATCGCTGTGAATATCCATATGCCCACTCGAAATTATCCAATACAGACCATGCAAAATATCCCGCCAGATCTACCCCGTCTTCTGCTGCGCGCTTATAAGTCCCAAGATACCGTGCCATAAAATCCACACGCGCCGGGTCATGCACCTTGCCGTCGAGGCTTACCCAATCATGAGATGCCATACCATTCTCAGTGATCATAAACGGTTTCTTATAACGCTCATACATAAATTTCGGTGCCCAGTATAAAGCCTCTGGCGTTACCGGCCATCCGATAGCTGTCTGCGGAAATCCACTGTAACGTGAAACGCGCTCTGGTTTTCCATCTTTACCTGCACGGACGGTTACTGCATTATAAATATTCTGTCCAAAGAAATCCAGCGGCTGGGAAATCAGCTTCATGTCAGCCTCTGTCACTTCTGGAAAATACTGGCCAAATGCACTCATGATATCCTCCGGATATCTGCCCAGGTATACCGGGTCGCAGACAAACGCTACATCCCAGTTACATGCAATGGCATTTTTTTCCGGAAGCCCGAAGGTTGCCATTCTTGCAGCTTCGATATCCTCCGGCTTATCTGTCTCCGGAATATACAGTGCCCCGCAAGGCGCCATGCTGATCTTCACCGGCTGTTTCGAATATTCACGGAGTGCTTCAACAGCCCGTCCATGGGCTTTCAGCACATTGTGCCAGATCTGGAAATAGTCTGTTAATCCAACCTTCAGTCCGGGCGCATGCTCTCCTGTCTGATAACCCAGCCCTACAATGCACTGGATCTCATTGATCGTAAAAAAATTTTTCACTCTGTCTGAGAAATGCTCTGCCACAACCTTCGCATATTCATAAAACCATGACGGTGAATCTGGATTCAGCCATCCACCTTTCTGGTGAAGGGCATATGGCAAATCCCAGTGATATAAAGTCACATAAGGTTCAATCCCATTATCCAGCAGCTCATTGATCAGATTATCGTAGTATTCAATCCCTTTCGGATTTACTGCCCCGGTTCCTTCCGGCATGATCCTTGCCCAGGAAAGGGAAAAACGATATGCTTTCAGCCCCATTTCCTTCATAATCTGAACGTCCTCTTTATAGCGGTGATACTGGTCACACGCCACGTCGCCTGTATGATTTTCCAGTACATGACCGCCTTCCTTACAGAAAACATCCCAGATATTCAGTCCTTTTCCATCGTCATAAGCTCCGCCTTCCACCTGATAGGAAGCGGTTGCCCCGCCCCAGATAAAATCTTTCTTAAATCCCACTTTTCATTTCCTTTCTTTTTCTTACTTTTCTCTGATGTTACAGATTGTCCTGCAGCTATGCTTGCTAATCCGGCAATTCTTCTTATTCCGGTGCTTTTACATGCCGTCAGGACCCAAAGTTCCTTTATAACTTTACCTATATGTATGGTAAACATCATAAATACGGATTCCATCACTGGAAATCTTTGTCCCTTCTTCGGGCGTAAAGATAACCGCCCGGGCATCCGTAAATGCTGTCACATTTTTTGTCCAGACCGTATCCGCGCCTACACCTTCCAGCATACAATACGGCACAAATGTATTTGTCTGGACCGAAATACTTCCGTCACTGTTTTCTGTCACTTTAAATGCAGGATCTTTCAGCTCCAGATATTTTACAGGGACAAATGTCTCAAATTCTTTTTTGGAAACCTTCTTTCCATTCTGTTCATATTCATACTCGACAACAATGAACAGACTGTCCTCCCGTCCGCAGATCAGTTCTTTATACTCTTTCTCATGAAGGCATTCTGCATGCAGTGCCGGAATTTCCTTTGTCACCAGATGCTGTTCCAGTACTTCAAAATCCAGTGTTTTCACTGAAATCCTGGCAGTTACCGTTACTGGCTCCCGTGTCTCATTTGAAATCCAGAATCCCATATGGCTTTCTTTTTTCTCAATGCTTCCAGCCACACTGTCACAAAATTCCCTGGCCATATAATGAAGTGCCTTATATCTGCCATAATAGTCCATACTGGACCAGGAGGCTACCGGCCAGTTATCATTGAACTGCCAGTAAATACTTCCCATACATCTGCCTCGGTTCCTTCTCCAGTGTTCCGTCGCTTCTTTCATGGCATATCCCTGAAGGATCTGGCTTAAGAAAATCAGGCCTTCCAGATCTTTCGGGTAACGGAAGGTTTCTGACAGGTAATACAGAATCTTACCATTTGCCGCCGGATTTTTCTGATGACTTTCCATAACTCTGGAAAACAGATTGCGGTCTTTCTCCTCCGTAAAGGTCTCTACTGTCTTAATAGAGGGAAGCGACTGGAACCCAAACTCCGAACAGAACCTGAAATAATGTTTCATATATTCGCTGAATGGTTTCTGTCCATGCCATACATCCCAGTAATGGCAATCACCCCGGTTCTGGCTGCCCGGATCATCGAAGCTGCCCCCTGAGGATGGGGATGATGGCCAGTAAAAGGTATCTGGCGCAATCTCTTCTACGATCTTAGGAATCACATACTCAAACTGCAGAAGATAATCTCTTTTCAGAAGCGGGGAATGATCCTTCACAGCGGCCCAGTCCACCCATGCACTTTCCATTTCATTATTTCCGCAGATCAATGCAAGACTTGCATGATTACGGATTCGGATAACATTGTCTCTTGTTTCCGCACAGATATTGGCCTCAAACTCTGGTGTGAAGTCATAAATATTGCAGGCATACATCAGATCCTGCCATACAAGCATACCATTCTCATCACAGAGATCATAAAATTCATCTGATGGATAATAGCCGCCGCCCCATACACGCAGGCAGTTAAAATTGGCAAATACAGCAGCTTTCACATCACGTTCCAGTATCTCCCGGGTAATCCTGGAATAAAAGCAGTCGTCCGGAATGTAATTTGCACCTCTGGCAAAAATCTTCACTCCATTTACCATAATGGCAAATTCCTGGCCCCACTGGTCATCCTCACGGGATACTGTAAGGGTACGAAGGCCTACCTTATACGTTCTGGTATCCAGTATTTCTTCCTCTTTTTTCAGTCGTATGATCAATCTGTAAAGCGGCTGGCCACCATAACCATTCGGCCACCATAGCTGTGGAGCTGTTATTTTTATATCGGATTCGTTACCTGAATAAATAACTTTGCCAGACGGATCCTGCAATTCATAGAGAAGCTGTAATTCGCAGACCGGACACCCGTTTTCTATGACAACCCCTGCACGCTCTGTGATTTCTGTATTTTTTATAATTTCTGTAATTTCTGAGTCTCCGGTCTGTCCGCTGACCTTCTCAATTTCACTCTTAATATGCAGAGTAACCAGTTTCTCTCCCTGCTGATTCTCTCCATGCTCCTGGCGGATTAAGACGTCTCCAAGCCTGGCCACATCAAAACAGCAAAGCTCCACGCCACGGAAAAATCCCGCATCAGGAAGTTTCGGGCCCCAGTCCCAGCCAAACATGGAATGCGCTTTCCGGATATACTGGCTTCCTTTTTCAGTTCCAGTATTAATAAAATCGATTTCTTTTCCCTTTGCAGGCTGATATGCATTTACAAAATTAACCGGAGACTCAATATGAAGCTCCAAAAGGTTCTCTCCCTCTTTCACCAGCTTCTTCACAGGATACACCCAGGTCCGGTGCATATTCTCTGTATGGCCAAGCTTCTCCCCGTTTAAAAACAGATCTGCAACTGTATCAATTCCATAGAATGTCAGAAGAATCTCATCTCTGGAAAGCTCTTCCTCCGATAATGTGAAAGTTCCCCGGATATCAAAATCATTCTTCCAAAATTCAGTCAATTTGTACTCATTGGTTCCATAATATGGATCTGGAAGGATTCCTTCACGGCAAAATGTATCCATAGCTGACCCCGGTACTGTCATCGGATACCAGGCATCCTGTCCACTGATGGAAATCCGGAATCCTGTATCAATGTTTCGTTTTATCATCCTTTTTCCTTTCTTGTAAAGCCCATATATCTTCAATGCCCAAGAAACATTTTCACCGGGCATTGATACTATTTATAAATACCAGGTAACAGGCGAAATCCCCAATCCGTTTCCGGTTAGCAGGATCATCCTCCAGATGGCCCAGAGTGTCTCTCCAGGCAGCTGGTTTTCCCTGCATTTTCAGATAGCGGGCAAGCATGTTGAATTTCACGATCAGGGAATCGTGGCAGGATGTCCGCCGTTCGTCGATCTCCATTTTCTGTTCCCGGGTCATAAGCGCCCAGCGGGCACGGATATTGCAGTATTCATTTGCCTTTTCCAGAAGCTCATCCAGAAGTTCAAGGGCATCCTCATCACCGGATACTTCCGCTGCAATGTCCTGATGAAGTCTTTCCATTTCTTCTAAGGTAAGCGCGCCTGAACACTGTTGGTATTCTTCATAGGTTGAAAACATGATTTTTTCCTCTCCTTGTTACTAAACGAACTTTCATAGTAAACAGACATGTCTGCTTACGCAGACATCACCATAAATGAAAGTCGATTGTGATCCGCCCCTTGGCGCTCCCACAATCATAATAATTCTATATTCTGACATACCATATATCACATCAAAAAGCAAGCAGGAATTTGCCAGTTTTAATTTCTTTACGACAAATTCCTGCTTCATTTTTTCATATGACGTATTTTACATTCTTACATCCATCCGGCATCCATATCACTGCACGCGATTACAACGCTGTCGATTCCAAGCAGGATCAGATAGAAACCAATGATAAAACCTGCGGAAAACAGGGCAATTGCCGGCCATATGATCATCAGACAGCCAAGGATGATTCCCATGATATTTACGATCATGGTAAAATAATAGAAAAAGCTTCCTGCCAGGCGGACCAGCGGCAGATGGGTCAGTCTGGAAACTGAGTGGGCAATGAACCAGATTGGAAGGAGCAATGTCATGATCAGCTCTCCGGCATTTGGATACATCAGAAGCATCAGGCCAGCAAGAATACTTAATATCCCGGATACCAGCGCAATGGTTGGTCCGAAGCCAATGTACCGCTCTGTTTTGGCATAAAATACAATGTCTGAAATACCGGTAATCACCGCCAGGATACCATATATGAACGTAATTCCCCGGATCATGTCACCAGGATTAAATAATGTGTAAATTCCAAGAAGGATCAGCAGGATTCCTTCAATGAGTTCCAGCCAACCATAACGTGAACGTCTTCTCATTTTTCCTCACTCTCCTCTTTTTTATTCAAAATCTCCATAAACTCTTCACCGGTTATGGTCTCTTTTTCGTAAAGGAACATTGCCAGCTCGTCCAGCTTCTTACGGTTATCTGTAAGGATTTTCTTCGCTTTTTCATGTTCCCGTTTCACAAGCTCTACTACTTTCTCATCAATCTCTTTCTGGGTATCTGCAGAACAGGAAAGAGAGGCGTCACCGCCCAGATACTGGTTGGTAACAGTTTCCATGGCTACCATGTCAAATTCGTCAGTCATTCCATAACGGGTGATCATGGCTCTGGCAATCTTGGTCGCCTGCTCGATATCATTGGAAGCACCGGTAGTGATCTCGCCAAATACGATTTCCTCCGCAGCACGTCCGCCGGTAAAGGTAGCGATCTTGTTTTCCAGTTCCTTCTTCGTCATCAGATATTTATCACCAGTCTCCACCTGCATGGTGTAGCCAAGGGCTCCGGAGGTACGCGGAATAATAGTAATCTTCTGTACCGGAGCGGAATGGCTCTGAAGGGCTGCAACCAGGGCATGTCCGATTTCGTGATAGGATACCACCTTTTTCTCCTGGTCAGACAGGACTGCATTTTTCTTCTGGTAACCTGCGATTACCACCTCGATACTCTCTTCCAGGTCTGCCTCTGTAACTACAGTACGTCCACTCCGGACAGCACGGAGAGCTGCCTCGTTAATGATATTTGCCAGTTCTGCACCGGATGCACCAGATGCCATACGGGCGATTGTATGGAAATCCACATCATCCGAAGCTTTGATCTTCCTTGCATGAACCTTCAGGATCGCTTCACGTCCTGCAAGATCCGGAAGTTCCACTGGTACGCGGCGGTCGAAACGGCCTGGACGGGTAAGTGCCGGATCAAGGGATTCCGGACGGTTGGTAGCTGCCAGAATGATAACACCGTTATTTCCCTCGAAACCATCCATCTCTGTCAGCAGCTGGTTCAAGGTCTGCTCACGCTCATCGTTACCGCCAACCTGACCATCACGCTTTTTACCAATGGCGTCAATCTCATCAATGAATACGATACAAGGTGCTTTTTCTTTAGCCTGTTTAAAAAGATCACGGACCTTGGAAGCACCCATACCTACGAACATTTCCACAAATTCAGAACCTGACATGGAGAAAAATGGTACATTGGCTTCTCCTGCAACTGCCTTGGCGAGCATGGTTTTACCAGTACCTGGAGGGCCTACAAGAAGAACACCTTTCGGCATGGAAGCACCTACATCAGTGTATTTCTTAGGATTATGCAGATAGTCTACGATCTCTGCCAGATTTTCCTTCGCTTCATCCTCACCTGCCACATCTGTGAAACGGATACCTTCGCTGGACTGTACATAAACCTTGGCATTGCTTTTTCCCATGCCAAATGCCATGGAGTTCTTGCCACCGACCTGTTCCATTAATTTTTTGGCCATATAGTTTCCAAGAACGATGAAAATGATCAGTGGCAGAAGTCCGGTTACCAGAAAGCTCAGAATCGGAGAGGTCTGCTGGTCGATATCCTTGGCAAAGGTTGCTCCGCATTTATACAGACGGTCTGTAAGATTTGGATCATTCATAAGACCTGTTTTATATATTTTTTCATTGTTTTTGTCTGTAAATACAATCTGGTTGTCTTCTACTTCTACTTTACCAATATCTTTCTTATCAATCATGCTCATGAAGGTACCATAGTCCGTCTCTTCTACCTGATGTTCCATTAAAATAGGAGAAACTACCAGGTTAAAGACGATCAGTACAAGAAGCACGATGCCGTAATAATAGATCAGCGGCTTTTTGGGTGTTTTCACTTCTTTCATGGTTTTACTCCTCTCTTTATTGTATCTTGAAATGTATCGTTTTCAGAAATAACCTATAATCGTTTATTTCTGAAATCTTTTAAATACTCTTAATATTTTTATTTTAATCCCCGCTATTCAGACTGTCCATAGACAAAATCTTTATTCTGTATAGATAACGCGCCATGATTTAAATAATATGCAAAAAGGCAGAATGTAATATTACACCTTGCCCTTAACATGGTTCTTTTCTTTAATTGTTATCCTAAAATTTCCAACCAGCCTCTGCTTCTTCCAGTTTTTCTTGCAGAATATTTTCGAGATCCGCAAAAGCAGGAATAAAACTATCACGTATAAGCAGAATCATTTCATCTATTTCTTTTTCATTATAGATATGAACAGCTGTATTGCGTTTTTTTAACATTAACAGCCATACCGCCGCATCATTCACAAATCCAAGTTTATAACCAAGCTGCAAAATTTCCCTTGGAGATCCTGTTTCTGCTCCAGCAGCCCCATGTAATCTCAATATTTCCTGTAATGCTTTCCACGCAAGTTCAAATGTCAGATTAAATTGCCCGATTACACCAGTTCTATATATTTCATTATCATCAGCAAGCTTAAAATCAGCATTTTTCAACACAGTAAGACAATTTGAAAAGTTATCTAGCTTTTTCATAAATCACCACCCCGTCTCTGTCAATTTCTTCTTTCAGCTCTTCTGATATTCCCTTATCACCTTCAATTACATCAAAAGTTAATAGAGAATGCATATTTTCTTTAACTTCCCAGTAAAATGAATCAAAATCCCCGCCATATACAATTATATCCACATCACTTCTCTCTGTATTATTCCCTCTTGCACGGGATCCAAAAAGAATCACTTTTGCAACAGAATATTTTTTTGCAAACAAAGAAATATCTCTTAGAACTCTCTCCGGAAGATTATATTTCATATATTACTACCTCCAGTTTTGCAAATATTCTTCAATCCAATCATTGTTCCTCAATATTCTTCGTTTCTTCAACATTCTCTGGCTCTTCAGTATTCTCAGTTTTCTCAGTATTCTCTGATTCTTCAGTATTCTCTGGTTCTTCTACATTTTCTGGCTCTTCAGCATTCTCTCTTGCTTGCATGGCGGCTCTTTCCCGGATGCTCTTTTTCGGTGCTGCCGGCTGACTCTGACGGGCAGAGTTCTTCTTCGCAGGATCTACCGCAAATTTCCGCTCTGGATCAGCCTTGGCAACTTTCCGAAAACGGGTAGCACCCCAAAGCAGAAACAGTGGTAATATAATCGCCGTAAAAAGAATTCCCAGGTTCATAAGGCCGGTAACGAACAGAAGAACCTGCATAAGAATTTCTGCCACAAACAAAGATATTATCATTTTCACAGAAAGCTGGCTCTTATCAATCCTGTTGGAATTCTTCACTGAGAAAAGTCCGACTATCACTTCCCAGATTCCAACCGCTACGAAGCAGATTCCAATTCCCTTTAAAAGACCACTCTGCATGCCTGCCTTCTCAAGCAGTTCCACATATTCAGCAGTTCCCTTCTCTGCCTCCAAGGCTGTCATAAAGAAATTGATTCCATACATAAGCGTGGATGTAACCGCAGAGAACATAAGAAAAATCCCTCCAAGCAGAAGACACATCTTGCCATTCATCGCCTGACGTTCCACTTTTTGCCGTTCAAACTGATCCATAATTTTATCCTGCCTCTCATTTATGATAATATTCCATCTGACGCTATAATTGATTAAAATATAACACATTGATTTCTTTTTTTCAATGTTCCCAGTATGCGCGCAGAGATCAACTAATCTGCCACTTCACATGGCTGCCCTTCTCATCCTTGCTGACGATCAGCTGATCTTCAATCTCCTGTTTCAGCTCTGTTACATGAGAAATGATTCCGATCAGCTTACTTCCGCCGGCAAGCTCCCGGAGTACTTTTACTGCCTGCTCTCTGGAATGCTCGTCCAAAGAACCAAATCCCTCGTCCACAAACATCACATCCAGATTGATTGCAGCTGAGCTTTCCTGAATCTGATCTGCCATTCCAAGAGCCAGGGATAATGCCGCCATAAAGGATTCTCCCCCGGAAAGCGTACGGACTTCCCGCTCTTTTCCAGTGACATTGGAATAGACCATAAGATCCAGACCACGGTTTTTCCCTTTTCCTGCATTTTCCTCATTTACCATACGAAGTTCAAACTGTCCAGCGGACATATCCAGAAAGCGCCTGTTCGCTGCATAAAGAATCTTCTCCAGGTAATACCTTTGTACAAAAGTCTCCAGATCCATCCTGTTTCCAGACATATTTCCAGACAGAAGCTTATATAAGGTCTCCAATTTCCCATGTTTCTCAATAATCTTTCCACGCTTTTCCATCTGCGGGGTAAGGATATCGCAGGCATCCTTATCTGCTTTATATTGCTCTTTATACAGCTCCAGGTTCTTTTGGGCCTGAATACGTTTTGCTTCCGACTCTTCCATCTGTATTCTGGTCTTCTCCATATCCGGTCTCTTTCTGCCATCGATGGCTTTTTTCGCAGTTTCCTCTGCAGTCTGTGCTGCGATCAGATTCTGCCTCCAGGTATCTGTCTCCATTTGAATCAGATCTATCGTTTCCCTGGAATACTGATCAGCTATAGCAGACCATTCGCTTTCTGTCATATCCCGGGCAGTCATTAAATCCTGATAAGAAACAAGCCTTTCCTGACAACTCTTCTGTAAGCCCGGAAGCTCCAGCTCATACCGCCGGATCAGGCTGGTGCAGTTCGTCAAAAGCTCTATCGCAGATTTTTCTTTTTCCTGGGATGCCTTCGCATTCCCATCTGCCATCTTCCATTTGGCCTTCGCCTGGTTAAATTCCTGCATGGCAGCTTCCTCAGAGGGGTATTCCCTGGAAGCCAGAAGCTGTTCCAGGAGTTTTTGATTACTTTTGGCTGCAGCAGCTGCTTCCGTCAGTTTTTGACCGGCAGCTTCTACTGCCCGTTTTCCTGCTTTCTTCTTTTCTTCCATCTGATTCAGGGCTTCTTGAAGCTGAAGCAGGTTCTGTCTGTCTGCCATGAGCCCTGCACCTTCTGTCTGTAGGATTTCATCCCAGTTTTTGAGAATTTTTTCTATTTCCCCTGTGTTGTCACATTTCTCCGTGCCAGAAAACAGATTTCTCTTCTCCAATATCTGTCCGCATAATTTTGCTACCCGTTTTGAACATTCCTTTTCTTTTACTGCAGCTAAATCAGCAGATGAGCGCACGGCTCCTGCGGCCTGTTCCTGCCGGCTGCGAAGATCTGAAACCTCTTTCCCTGCCTGTTCCAGAGATTCCCGGGTAAGATCCTCGTGAACTTCAGGTGCTTCGCATGGATTTGGGTGCTCCAACGAACCACATACCGGGCAGGGTTTCCCGCTTCGAAGCTCCCTGGCGAGAAAGCCAGCCTGTTCATCCAGAAAAATGCGCCTCATAGATTCATATTTCTGATTCTTCTCTTCATACTGGCTGCTTATTTTCATGTACTCCAGCCTTGCAGTTTCGGCTTGTCTCTTCTGAGTTTCGATATCTTTCAGGAGTTGTGTGATTTCCTTTAAATCTCCGTCAAGAATTTCCAATTCTTGCTTTTTTCCCCTCCAGACAGCAATTTTTTCATTAGTATCTAAAAGCTTTTCACACTGGCTTCTCCAGTCTGTTTCTTTTTTTTCAAGACTTTCAAGTGCTTCCCTGGCCTTTTTGTCTGCAGTCTGTGCTGCATGCCAGCTATTCTCACTATTCTTTACATCAGTCTCTGCTTCTTTGATCTGTTTCAGAAGTTTCACTTCTTTATTTACCCGTTCATAGACACTTGTATATGCCTGAAGCTCCTGATCTGCTGTATTTTTTGCCTCCTTAGCTTCATCTGACGCTGTCTTTGACTGGATTTCCAGCACAGGCTTTTTCTCTTTTTGCTCTTTTAATGCATTTTCACAGGTATACATATTTTTCAGGGAATCCTGATAGCGCACATATTCCCCTTTAATCTCATACGCTTTTTTAATCTGGGCAGAAAGCACAGCCTTTTCGTTCATCTGTGCTTCGACTTTCTTACATGCTTCCAGCCGCATGGTGGCAGCTTCTAACTGACTATACAAATTTTTCAGCTGGCTGGCACTATTGTAGGTATCTCTTTTTTCATCCCGGATTTCCGAAGCAGCTTCCAGTTCTTTCTTAGCAATTCCCACATTTGTACGCAGATTCCCACACAGTTCTGTCAGAAGCCCGAGAAACTGGTCCATAACTACAATTTCGCCATTCTGGATCTGCTTCTTCAGGTTTTCCATTTCCTCATGCTTCTCATATTCCCGGGGAATTATCACATGTGCAGCCTCCGTCTGGCACGCTGTCTTAATCTGTGCGATATCCTTCTCAAGAGAGCGCTTCCGGTTCATCAATTCTTCTACAATATTCTGATATAATTCTGTATTAAACAATTTCCGGAAAATTACTTTCTTATCATCGGATCTGGCACGAAGAAGCTCCATAAATTCTCCCTGCGCGATCATTGCAACCTGCATAAACTGGCTTTTGGTAAGTCCAAGAATCTCTCCCAGCTTACTGTCAGCTTCCTTCTGGGGATATTCTGTTCCATCTGGCATGGTCAGACTTACAGACCCTGCCACCTCACGACTGCCACTATTTTTCCCTGCGCCTCTTGTAAGCAGCTTCAGGTGTCTGGGCACACGGCGAACTGTATAAAACTGACAGTCTTCACCAATTCCTTCTGAAAAAACCAGTTCTACAAAAGGCTCTACATTCAATTCCACATACTGGCTCTGGAGAACAACGCCCTCTTTCTTATTGGTACTGGAGCTGGTCTCTCCATAAAGTGCAAATACAATGGCATCAAATATGGTGGTTTTTCCTGCGCCAGTATCTCCGGTTACAAGAAAAAGATTCTGATTGGGCTCCCGAAAATCAATCTGCGTCAGTTTTCCATAAGATCCAAATGCCTGCATTGTAAGCTTCACAGGTCTCATTTCGCCACCCCCTGTACTGTATTGATAACATCCTGAATAATTTCTTTCTCTTCCTCATCTGCATCTGCAAGAAACTGACAGCAAAGTTCAAATGGATTCAATTCTTTCTCGCTTACAGCTCTTCTGGTATAGTCTGCCTGCCGTACTGTCTCACGGCGAATCTCCAGCAATCCCGGAAATGCCAGGCGCAGACGATCCTGCATATCGATCACATCCAGATCAACCTTATCAGTGAGAACAACTGTTACATAATCCTGGCAGGCCTGTCCCAGAACGCTTTCCAGATCACCCTTGATTATTTTTATCTGGCGCAGGGGAACAAGTGGAAGCACTTCTGTGCTGATCTCTCCTTTTCGCTTTATGTCAACCAGTATGATTCCTTTCCTCTGACCTGCCTCACTTACAGAACATGCCAGAGGAGTACCACTATAGCGGTAAAATTCACTGCCTACTTTCATCGGTTTATGGATATGACCAAGAGCCGCATAATCAAATTTCTCCAGAATATCCGCAGATACCTGGTCAATATTACCAACAGTTCGGATTTCAGAATCCATTCGCTCTACTGAATCAGCGTTTTCCCCTATAGACAGGTAAAACTGATGGCTTACCAGAATATTTCGCTGCTCCTTGTCGATTTCTTCCCTTTCGATCAATTGGTGAATGGCATCATTATAAGAAAAATTATTTCCATTCTCATCTGTGCCTGTGATCAGCTTCACCATAGACGGTTTCACAAAAGGAAGAAGATAAAAATTCACCGTGCCATATTCATCCTGAAGCACAACCTTCTCAATGTGGTCTTCTTCCGTCTGTGGCGGTATTCCGATCATGTAAATTTTCTGATGTCCCAGTACACTCCGGAAACAGTTTACACGGGGTGCGCTGTCATGATTACCACTGATCATCATAATTACGCAATCTGGCACGGCTTCTCGCAGCGCCCCGATAAAATGGTCGAAAATTTCCACTGCTTCTGCAGATGGAACTGCCTTATCGTAAATATCTCCAGCGATGACGATTGCATCTGGCACTTCTTCCTTCGCTTTCTGTATGATCTGGTCCAATATATATTCCTGATCCTCCCTAAGATCACGGTTGATCAATTTCAAGCCAATATGTAAGTCTGACAAGTGAAATATTCTCATATACAACTCCCTGCTTCTTGTATTTTACTTTTTGTACTTTACTTCAGATATTTCTTATTAACTTCTCTCTCAATCCACTCCATCAGAACATCCACTACATATTCCTGTTGTTCCTTGGATAACGGTATTCCAGATGGAATTCTATGCCATTTATATAGGCAGCCCCTACAGCAGCACCCAGTCGCATGCTGGGCCAGAAATACCGGGTGCCCACGCATGGGAGTCTGCTTGCCATCATTTGGAATCCGGGCAGGTGCCAGCCGCGTCCGCACAAAATCCTGGGCATGACTGCGGATGGTATCCATCCCTTTCTCCTGGATATACTGTAAATCCTTCTCTTTTAGATGAAAACGGCTGCGAAAATCAGAGTGGGACAATCTCTGAAATAAATCCTCAAAATCCCCCTGCTTATGGCAGTATTTTCCAAGATATTTCTCGTAACCAGACAAAACCTCTGCTAATTTCAGATTCAGCTCCGCACAATTATAGCGGATTTCCTCTTCTTCCACCCGGAAATAGAAGTCCACATCCTTTTTTATTTTACTTCTGCTCCACTGATTTCCTGAATATTTTCTGCCTTTTTCTCCAACGATATTACTGCTGCATCTGCTGTTATTATATCCACCACAGCTTCTTTCTGCCCGCACAAGCAGCTTCACCTGTGCCGCATGTTTCTTCAAAAGAGGAATTATACAAAAGTATAGCCTGTCATCATCCATATGCAGATACCCTAATACCTGTCTGGACTTATTCATAACCTGGATCTGGTTCCCCTGAAAAGTTCTCGGATAAAGATACTCTTCCGGCTGCAGCTGGGATATGAGTCTGCTCTCTGCAGTACCCGCTTCTGCCGCCAAAAATGCTTTAAACAGATAAATCCTCTGCCCTTTCCCATCTGTGGTCTCTGGTATTACCATTGAATCCAATGCCTGGATCGGATTCACATACTCCATGGATAAATATTCAAATATTTTTGCCTGGACGCGGAAACGATACTCTTTCAGATTGGGAACAGCGGATAAATCACCAGAAATCCTGCTCTCTGTTTTCTCCAGAAGTTCTGCTGATGCCTGGCGCAGACTTGTAAGAAAAAGCGTAAAATCTTCTTCCTCCGGATCCCACAGATATTTGCCTCTGGCTGTCTGATAAAAAAGCTTCCCTGCAGAAGCTGCTTTTTCTTCTTCGGATAGTTCCATATTGTAATGCATATAGATATTTCTTGGAATAAAAGCAGTCTCATTTCGTTCCCCGCTCCATTCCTGCGAAGCAGTCTGCTGCTGAGCCGCCTTTCCCTTCCGTGTCTGCTCCTGTGTCATCCTTTTACCAGCTGCTGCCGTCCGCTTTCTGCTGTGCAATCCAGTTTCAACACTTTGGCATAACAACCGGTAGGCTTCGTTAATCTTCTGGGCGCGGCGGATATGTTCTTCGCTGACCTCGCTTACGGAGTCCGGGTGAAACAGACTGATCATCTTATGGTATTTTCGTTTAATCTCACGTTCATCATCCTCTGGATCAATCTCCAGAATTTTCATAGCTTCTTTGGTATTCATTGCATTCCTTTACAGCATTTTATATTCTTAAATTCAGTATACACGATTTCTTATTAGAGAACCATAATTTTCCTTGTTAAAGAAATAAAAAATTGTAACTGTTCAGAGCCAACCTCCAAAATGCTTCGCATTTCGTCGGTGTGGCGTATCCGCCAAATGGATTTATGTACAAAAGTGTTCATTCATGCAAGCATGATTCACACTTTTGTACATAAATCCGCTTGGCTCTGAACAGTTACAAAAAATTTATTATTGCTATTATGGAGATTTACAGATATTGTTATAATTTATGGCTGAGAATCTGCTTCCCAGCCATTTTTCTGATGTGTTTTGTTATAGGTTATCGGATGTGCCTTGCGAAATGTAATTCCTTGTGGTTTATACTCTTTTGTACTCTAAATTCTTTGGTGTACTATTGTTCCTTCGTACTTTCGTTTCTTTGGTATGATATCATTCTTCTGTACTTTAGCTTCTTTCGTGTACCAGGATTCTTCTGTACTTTGATTTCTTTACTCTACGATCGTTCCTTTGAACTTTATTATCTTTTGTACTTTATAAATCTTTCGTAGAACCACAGAACTTTCGTGCTTTTTGTTTCTTTTGTATTTTATGACTTTCTTTCGTAGCTTAGGTTTCTTAAGTATTCTTCGTATTTCTCTTTTGTTGATGTATTTATACTACCATACTTGTCGCTTTTTGTCATCTGGCAAAGTGAACATATTTTCGATTGGATTTTCATTTATTTTTTATTCTATCAATATAAGCAATAAAGTTAATGAGTAAATCTATACTTCATCCAATCTTCCGCCAGCTTGATCCAGGACTGGCACTCTGGCTGGATTCCAAAACCATCGAAGCGCTTTGTCTCTTCATCAGCAAGACCCAGGCCATGAGGTCCCACCGGATAAATATGCAATTCCACAGGAACCTCATTACGGTGAAGAGCTTCGAAAAACAGCAGGGAATTTTCCACCGGGATAGATTCATCTGTTGCCGTATGCCACATAAACACTGGCGGGGTATCCTTTGTCACCCACTTTTCCAGGGATACACTGTCACGCAATTCTTCATTGCTGTAATCCTCTCCAAGAAGATATTCAAAGGAGCCCTGATGCGCCTTTTCCCCGGAAGTAATTACCGGATAGCTGAGGATCAGACCATTTGGCCGGAATATTTCAGAAGATATTCCCAGCTTTTTTTCCAGAAATAATTTTTTCCAGAATACTCCCAGACTTGCTGCAAGGTGGCCGCCAGCAGAGGAGCCCTGAAGGACAATACTATCCTTATCAATATGCCACTTCTCTGCATTTGCGCGAAGCAGTGCCACAGTTTTCGCCAGCTGAAGCAGAGCCTCCGGATATACAGCAGGTGATACACTGTAACGCAGAACTACCGCATGATATCCCATTGCCAGGAATCTCATTGCAAGTCCTTCTGCTTCCCTGTCTGATGTCATAACATAACCGCCTCCCGGGCAGATCACTACAACCGGGCGCTTTCTTTTCGGATCGATTTCCGGCGAATTATCGAGAAAATATGTATACAGCTCTGCTTTAAATTCAGAGCCTTCGACTTGAATTTCCATTATTTCATGAATCATGATTTTACCTCCAAATTAAGCACGCTGGAGCGTGTTTGAAAAAAGCTTTCTGCAACATCTTCCGCAAAGTGAGACATGCAGATTGCAGGAATGATTTCCCAAACACGCTCTGGAGCCTGTTTAATCTCTTTTCGCAGTAAGAATTTCCATAAGAACTCCTGCCAGCTCCGGATCAAGGTCACCTGAATAGAGATCTCCAGCCAGAAGAACCGGGTCTGGCTGTCTGCGTACAGATGCGATGATCTTCTCTTTTAATGTGAAAGAAATCTCTGCCTGCTGCAGGAAATCCAGAATGCGCTGTTCTACATGATTGCTTCCAAGCTCTGTTTTTTCTGTAAACTGTACCAGAAGTGAGTCAGCGTTTTTGTGTCCATTAATTCGGACAGTAAGTACATTTTTCCCTGCATCATAGAAATTCTCACATTCCACTTCTCTTCCACCGTCTATCACTTTCACCTGACTCTCGGTAACTCCCCAGAATTCCAGCGTCAGATCTCTCATTTCCGGAACCAGGACACTTTCACCTGTCACCGCTCCGACTTCAAATACTGGCTTTTCGCTCCAGGTAAGCTTCATCGGTGTAACAGCACAATGTCCCTCTTCATATCCACGGGTTTCATTGTCATCCTCATAAAGCCGGAAGTCTCCATCTGCCCCTGCATATACGCGGATTCTCAGGGATTCTGGATTCCTGGAAGCTGCTTCTCCATAAATTTCATCTGTCATAGGCACAATACCACCAGCCTTTGCCAGCACCGGAAGAGATGCGATATCACGGTAAAAATTCACTTTCCGCTCTTTGTCTGACTGATAGATCATTCCGTTGAAAATATCAATAAAAGTTCCCGCCGGCAGCCAGCCTTTTGTTTTTGCCACATGAAGCTTCGGAATCCTCGGTGTAGTCACCGGAAAAGCCAGCAGCTCTGTGCCAAAGAAGAAGCCGTTTTTCACATTATAAGTCTCTTCTGCATCCGGATACTGATAATACAGCGGCTCTACAAGAGGTTCGCTATCTGCATAGCTTCTGTAATTCATTGTATATAAATATGGAATCAGCTTGTGACGCAGACGAAGGAAATCGTTCATCACCTGATGAATCTCCAGCGGGAATCTCCACGGCTCTTTTCCCAGGAATTCATTCTGAGTACTGTGCAATCTCATGATCGGGGAAAATACACCCAGCTGATACCAACGTGCTTCCATCTCATCATCACGATAGCCAAACATATGACCACCAATATCATGGCTCCACCAGCCATAACCGATATTAGATGCAGTCGCAGTGAAATACGGCTGGAACTGCAGGGATTCCCAGGTCACAATGGTATCTCCTGAGAAGCCAATGGGATATCTGTGGCTTCCCGGACCTGCATATCTAGAAAATACAATCGGTCGCTTTCCTTCCCTGCCGCTGTCCAGATAATGGAAATGATTCAACATCCACAATGGATCAAGGCCTTCCACTTTCGTGTTGCCACCCTGCTGCCAGTCGATCCACCAGAAATCCACTCCCATTTTTTCATAAGGATGATGCAGGATCTCAAAATATTTTTCCAAAAATTTCTGATCGGAAATATCAAAGTTCACAGGAAGCTCTTTGGATTTGTCAACACCCATGGCATCTGCCATTTCCTCATACATATCTTCATAGGCCTGAACACCATCTGCCGGATGCACATTTAAGGTCACGCGCATTCCTCTCTTATGCAGTTCCTGCAGGAAGCGCTGTGGATCCGGGAAAAGATCCCGGTTCCAGGTGTATCCGGTCCAGCCCTCCCCATATTTCGGATCCACTTCTGTCACATGCCAGTCCATATCAATAACGCCCACAGTAAATGGAATCTGTTCTTCCTGGAATCTATCCATCAGCTCCAGGTATGTTTTTTCAGAATATGGATAATAACGGCTCCACCAGTTTCCAAGCGCATATCTTGGAATCATAGGTGTCCTTCCGCAAAGATGATAATAAGCCTTCAGCGCTTCCTTGTAATCTCTTCCATAACAGAAAAAGTACAGATCTTCCTCTGCCTCTTCTCTCACCTTTATCCAGGAATCTCCCCCGATCAGAAGGGATTTGCTGTCATCCAAAAGGGCATAGCCGCTTTTTGACATGATTCCATCTTCCAGAGGGCAGGCACCGTCCACTTCGTCCAGTGTTCTTACGGTTCCTCCAAGATTGTCTTTTTTCTCCCCATAATGCCATGCAAGGCGGGTCTGGCCTTTTATGCTGAGCCCGTGAGAAGAAAATTTCTTCTTATTGTAGATCAGATGAAGACGGCTTGTGATAATCTCCAGCTGATCCTCTTCCTCTTTTACCAGATATTCCGGGGTCTCAAAATCACGGTTCCATACAGTCTGGGTTGCTTCATCCACGAAATTCCCGCTTTCACTGTATTCCAGACGAAGAAGTCCTTCTGTCAAAACAGTAATTCTATACTTTTCTCCTTTTACCACGCTGGCTTCCCTGCATTTGGGAAATGTGGTTACTTTATAGTAGTCTTTCATTATTCTGCTCCTTGTGCAATTCTATATTTCCCGCATTTTGCATTTATAGATTTCTTGTTACGGTTCAGAGCAAAGCACTTTTTCACAGGAATCCATTTGGCTCTGAACCGTAACGATTTCTTATAAGTTCTTTACATTTTACTTTACATATGTCAGACTTACATCCTCATAATGCAGCCGGAAAAATCTGCCGCATGCAGACTCCTCCGCCACTCCCATTTCCGGGTGGGCAAGCACCAGCTGCCCGCAATCCAGATATTTCTGAAAATAGGAAAAATCCAGTGGTATTTTATGGTGTCCCGGACAGATCACCTTGCATTTTCCTACCTGCGCTTTCAGGAAACAGATGCTTTTCATAAATTCTTCTACTGGTACAGATTCTGTAAAATTCAGCATTACACCCATGCTGCACACTGTATCCCCGGAAAACAGGATTTCATTTTTTCTGTCATAAAAGCAGACAGAGCCTTTTGTATGCCCCGGAGTATGAAGTACTTCTAATACCCGGCCGCCTAGATCAATCTGAAGCGGCATATTCCGAAGTTCTGCTTTTCCCTGAACCGCTATTCCACTTCCGCATTCCATTTTTTCCGCAACCAATCTCTGTTTTCCCGCTTCCTTCGAGCTTTCCGATATAAATGCCCGCTCCACTCTGTCACAGCTAAGTACCTGCAGAACTTCGTCCGTAAGATTCAGGTTCAGCTCCCGGTTCATTCCCGCGATCACTCCGGCGCGATAAGAAGCCTGCCTGTGTTTCTCATACACTGAAAAATCATCCTGATACAGGTAAACCGTATCAAACTCATCATTTCCACCGATATGATCCAGATGCCCATGAGTATTCAACACGATAACCGGCTTATCAGTAAGCTTTTCCACAAGCTTTCGAAGCCCTGGAAATCCCATACCAGTATCGATCAACGCGGCTTTTTGCGTTCCCTCCACCAGATACATATAGTCTCCAAATAAATCCTGAATATGGAAAACACCATCCGCAAGCGGTTCCCATTTATAGAATTCTGTTTCCATCTTTTTGCCTCATACATGGTTACCGCTCACATTCAAAGGAAACGGCAACTTCTGTTTTCTCTCTTTATTCTTCTACTGCTTTCAAAAGATCAGCAAATGTGGTCAGATTGTAGGTTGCTTTTCCACATCCAACTGCATCGCCGATTGCAGCACTGTCCATATGTCCCGCAATGGCAGCGTCAATTCCAGCCTCTGCGTCCTCTACTACCATGCATTTCTCTGCCGGTAAGCCAAGGAATTCGGCTGCTTTCACAAATACCTCCGGGTCTGGTTTGGAATGGGTGATATTATTTCCATCAGAAACAGCATCAAAGAAATCGCCCAGTCCGATTCTTTCCAGAATGTATGGAGTGTTCTTACTGGAAGAACCGATTGCAAGCTTTAATCCCTTTGCACGGAGTGCATGCAATGTATCTGCCACCTCTTTGGAAAGGTCTTTTTCGCTCATATTCCCAAGAAGCTTTTTGTACACCTCATTTTTCTCTGTAGCGTACTGTTCCTTCTGCTCCTCTGTAAGCGGCTCCCCTTCGTAACGCTCCAGAATGATCTCCAGGCTCGCCATACGGCTTACACCTCTGAGACGGTTGTTAATCTCACGGTCAAAATAAATTCCCAGCTTGTCTGCTAATGTTTTCCATGCCTGATAATGATATTCATCTGTATGGCAGATTACGCCATCAAGGTCAAAAATAATTCCTTCGTATTTCATTGTGATATCCATCCTTTCTTTTTATTTAAAGTGCAAATACAAAGCCTGCAATATTTATAACAATATTCACAAAATTCAACATATAATCATGCATCTATCACTGTATTCATCACTATTTCCAATACATTCCCCATTTGTCCGAATCACATCCGCATACCAGTATCCGGAATCCTTCATAATACGCTTCTGGGTAGGATAATCCACATAAACCAGTCCGAAACGCTCCTGATATCCACATGCCCACTCAAAGTTATCCATAAAGGACCAGTGGAAATATCCCATAACCGGCACAAGCTCAGCTGCCTCTCCCAGCTTCTGGAGATAGCGCTCCAGATATGCAATTCGGCATCCATCGTGTACTTTTCCATCCAGGGATACCAGATCCCCATTGGAAATACCGTTCTCTGTCACTACCACTGGTTTGCCGTACCTTTCATAGAGAAACTGCGGCATCCAGTACAGGATCTCCGGTGTAACCGGGCTCTTCATATGGGTATGGGCAAATCCAAGAGGTTCCGGGGAAAATACCGGCTTCCCATCTTTTCCCATTTCTACCATTCTGCCATCATAAATATTCTGGCCTACAAAATCTAACGGCTGGCAGATCAGCTCCATATCCTCTTCTGGAAAATCAGGAACAATACCCTTATATTGCTCCAACGCATCCTCCGGATATTTTCCAAAGAATACCGGATCACTCCACCAGGTCATACTCCATTCCCATTCTGTTATTGCGATTTCATGGAACATCATATCCTTGGCAGCCTGAATATCCTCTTTGCTGTTGGTTTTCGGATAAGTAAACCTTCCTGTAGGTGCGTATCCGATCAGAAGCTCCTGTTTTCCATATTTTCGCAAAGTTTTTACTGCAAGCCCATGTGCCATCAGAACATGGTGTGCTGCGAGAAAGGCTTCCCGTGGAGAGCAGTTCAGTCCCGGTGCATGGACTGTTCCGTAATATCCAAGTCCAATAAAACACTGTGGTTCATTAAATGTGATAAAATATTTCACACGGTCAGAAAAAGCTTCTGCCACAATTTTCGTATACTCGCCAAACCACTGTACAGAATCCGGATTCAGCCATCCCCCTTTTTCCTGCAATGCCTGGGGCAGATCCCAGTGGTATAAGGTTACAAAAGGCTCAATATTATGGGCCTTCAGGCAATCGATCAGATGATTATAGTAATCAATTCCTTTCTGGTTCACTTCTCCGGTACCCTCTGGCAGGATTCTTGACCAGCTTAAAGAAAAACGATAGGCTTTCAGTCCCATCTGCGCCATTAACGCAACATCTTCTTCTACATGCTCATACTGCATGCAGGCATTTTCCCCAGAGCTTCCATCCAGAACCGCTCCTTTTTTTTCACAGAAAACATCCCACACGGAATCTCCGC
Organism: Blautia sp. HCP3S3_H10_2; assembly: GCF_052122375.1. Lineage (NCBI taxonomy): Bacteria > Bacillati > Bacillota > Clostridia > Lachnospirales > Lachnospiraceae > Blautia > Blautia sp. HCP3S3_H10_2. The sequence continues at coordinate 128,196 of NZ_JBQKCL010000007.1, read as the reverse complement.
GTCCATCTGCATGGGCAGCGCCTTCTACCTGATAAGCCGCAGTGGCTGCTCCCCACAAAAAATCTGATTTGAATTTCATATATGTAATCTCCTAATACAGTCTCCTTATTTCATATGTCATACCAACGAAATGCGAAGCATTTTGAAGGTCAGCCTGAATATTTACAAAATGCACAACATACGAGAAACAACGGATTCATGCAAAAAGCCCGGCAGGGTCTGTGCCTACAGACAAGCTTCCCTGCCCCAAATCACCAGACACCCGCCGGGCTGTTTTCACAAAGCATTCCGCTTATGCAAATTCCAAAGATTCTTTTAACGGATATGCCCCATTCATTATTTCAATGCAAAATGCAGACTGTTTTCCAGTACACATTTTTCACCATATACATGTAACTCTACCGGCTCTCCACTCTCTAATGTGAAAGTAGTGCCGTCTTTATTTACCTCTACCTGAATATGTCTTCCCAGGTAGATCAGTTTAAAGCGATATGCATCCCACTGTTTCGGAAGTGCAGGTGCAAACCAGGCTCCGCTTTCTTTCAGGCGGAAGCCGCCGAAGCCGTAGACAATTGCCATGTAGTTTCCACCCATGTTTGCAGTGTGGATTCCATCCTTTGTATTCTGATGGGTATTGAAAAGATCCAGCTTCGCGGAATCCCCGAAATACTCATATGCCTTATCAGCCAGTCCCAGTTTGGAAGCTACAATACTGTAGATACAGGTAGAAAGTGAGGAATCGTGAGTGGTAACCTTCTCATAATATGCAAAGGACTTACGGATAGTCTCAATATCCTGGGCATCCTCGAAAATAAAGTGTGCCAGAACGGTATCTGCCTGCTTACATACCTGATATCTGTAAATATACATAGGATGGTAATGCAGAAGTAACGGATAATGATCCTTCGGTGTATGCTCGAAATCCCATACTGCTTTGTGCAGGAAAGAATCGTCCTGTGGATTGATTCCCAGTTCCTCATCATATGGAAGATACATCGCTTTTTCTGCTTTTTCAAACTCTGCGATCTCTGACTCTTCCAATCCAATCTTCTTTGCAACCGGTTCAAGCTTTCCAGCTTCTTTAAGCAGATTATAAAGTCTTACCGCCCAATGCAGGTTATACTGGGCATCCAGATTGGTGTAATAGTTGTTGCTTACCAGACAGGTGTATTCATCTGGTCCTGTCACTTCATGAAGCTGGAAGGTTCCTTTATACCAGCAGCCCAGATCCAGCCACATACGTGCAGTTTCGAAGATGATCTCCGCACCTTTTTCTGCCATAAAATCCAGATCTCCGGTTGCCAGATAGTAAGCAACTGTTGAATATGCAATATCACCACTGATATGATACTGCGCAGAACCAGACGGGAAATAACCGGAGCATTCTCTTCCTCTGATGGTACGCCACGGATAAGCCGCACCCTTCTTATGTCCCAGGATCCTTGCATTTTTTCTTGCCTCATCCAGTGTGGAATAACGGTACTCTACAAGGTTTTTGGAAACCTCCGGATTGGTCAGGGTAAAGAATGGCTGCATATACATTTCTGTATCCCAGAAATAGTGTCCTTCATAACCTTCACCGCTTAAGCCTTTGGCTGCAATGTCACAATATGGATCTTTTCCAACAGACTGGATCAGCTGGTAAGCATTGTAGCGGACCGCTGCACAAAGGGCGTCATCACCATCAATTTCCAGCGCAGAGCTCTCCCAGAATTTGTCCAGGTATTCTCTCTGCTCTTTGTAAAGCACATCCAGGGAAACAGCAGTTACTGCTTCCATCTCATCCTGTGCATCTTCCTGAACATCCTCATAACGGATGCTGTCTGCAAAAACCATATATTTCACAAAGCGGATGGCTTCACCCTGTTTTGCGGAAACAGTAAATTTCTGAACTGCATGGTGTCCTTCCAGAACGATTTCACCGGTCTGTACTTCATCCGCAGAAATGATATTTTTCACACCTGTACATACCTGAAGTCCGGAAGTAGCTGTATTTGTTACAAGATAAGACGCTCCATTTACCACGTTCCCATGATCCGGGATCAGGTGCTGGAAGCTCTCCCCTGCAACTCGCGGGTCGTTAGGATTGCAGTAGTTTCTCACATTTCCCTGATGTTCTGATTCGATTCTGACCTCACCGGAAAAGTTCACCGGTGTTACCTGATAATCGATCACAAACAGCTGCAGATGGGAGAAAGAAGTCATTCTGCGAATTTCAATCTCCGCTTCTTTCCCATTAGGCGCTTTCCACAAAACTTTACGCACTGTATAGCCGTTCTGCATATCCAGCCAGCGGCTGCCAGAAAGAACCGCTCCATCAAACATGGAAAATTTCTCTCCGTCCAGATAAACCCGGATTGTCTGGCCATCTGCCACATTCAGCATGGTTTCTTTTTCCTCTGCCATGCCATAAAGCTTCTCTGCCTGCTTCATTTCCGCGATATCATAAAAACCATTGATATAGGAACCGCGGATCGTATCGTATCCTTCCGGATATCCTTCCTCAAAATTGGAACGTACTCCAATATATCCATTTGCATTATGGAAAATTGTTTCATTTACCAAGAGGGCCTCGTTATCCAGCTTAAGATCATCAATTTTGTAAATCCATTTCTCGTTCATGCCTTCCCTCCGAAGTTGTTATTTTTCGTTGACATTATTTAACCGCACCGGCAGCAACACCTTTGATGATGTATTTCTGTGCACACAGGTAGAAGATAACTACCGGGATAATGGTCAGTGTCAGACCTGCCATCGCCATATTCCACTGAATGGTGAACTGTCCGAAGAAAGAGAATGTAGACAGCGGAATGGTTCTGTTTGCCTTGCTGGAAAGTACCAGGGAAGGAAGAAGATAGTCATTCCAGATCCAGATGACGTCCAGGATGATAACCGTCATAGTGGTTGGTTTCAGCATTGGGAAAACGATCTTCCAGAATACTCCGAACTTGGTGCAGCCATCGATGGTAGCAGCCTCTTCCAGAGATACCGGAATGGATTTCACGAAGCCATGATACAGGAACACAGCCATACTTGCACCAAAACCGATATACATATATACAAGTCCAAGCTTATTGTCCAGCATCTGGATATGTAACGTATCACGGATCCAGCCCATTTCCTGCATCAGAGGCATCATAAGGGTCTGGAACGGAATCAGCATGGTAGCAACAAAGGTGCTGAAAATGATCTTGCTCAGTAAGTTATTTGCACGAACCAGCATCCATGCAGTCATAGAAGCCAGAATCACAATGATCACAATAGAAATGATGGTTACAAAAAGGGAGTTTCCAAAAGCATGGAAGAATTTCATCTTCTTCATTGCTTTTTCATAGTATTCAAAGCTGAAGCTCTTTGGCCATGCCAGCATGTTCTCATACAGCTCTGCCCTGTTTTTAAATGAGTTTACGAATACAATATATACCGGGAAAAGCCATAAAATCGACAAAAGGATCACAAGTACATTTGCAACAATAGATTTTCCTTTTTTCATTACATTTCAACCTCCCTTTTTTTAGTCACAGAAACCTGTACAAGGGTAATCGCAGCAATTACAAGCAGGAACACGATTGCTTTTGCCTGTCCATATCCATAATTACTCTGGGAGAAGATCTCATTGTAAATGTTCATGGCGAACATCTCCGTAGCATTGTTAGGACCACCACCGGTCAGGGACAGGTTTACATCGAAGATTTTGAAACAGTTGGAAAGTGTCATAAACAGACAGATTGTAAAGGATGGCATCAGCAGCGGGAATTTGATCTTTAACAAAGTCTGCCAGAAGCCTGCACCATCTACAGAAGCGGCTTCCAGAACATCGTCCGGAATCGCCATAATACCGGTAATATAAATGATCATAATGTAGCCAGCCATCTGCCAGGTACTTACAATGATCAGCGCAACCATTGACATAGTGGGATCCAGCAGCCAGTTGGAAAGAAGCTTGCTGCTGCTTCCAAGAGCCTCTGCCACATAGGAAAGTCCATCACCAAGAATGAATTTCCAGATATATCCAAGGATCAGACCACCGATCAGATATGGCATGAAGAGCATTGCTCTTGCTGCGTTTCTTACTTTCAGCTTCGTAGTTACGATCAGGGCAAATGCAAGACCGATCACATTGATCAGAAGCACGGAAAATACGGTAAAGATTACGGTATGTCCTGCGGAGGTCATGAAACGGCTGTCAGAAAACAGACGTACATAATTCTTGAATCCTACGAAAACTTTTGGGTTCAGTGGAAGTCCGTCCCAGGAGAAGAAAGAGTAACCCACGCCGATGAAAAACGGGATCAATACGATTGTTGCAAATACGAATAACAGCGGCACTGTAAACAGGGCGTACCAGCCTGCATCTTTTCTTTTCTTTTTCTTCATTTTTATTTCTTCCTTTCTGAAGTATGAAGCCATTGCCAGAGCATGTTTGAAAAAGGCTTTTAACCAGATGTCCATTTACAGAATAAACGCCCGGCCATGAAAGAGCTTGCGTTTTCATCAGCCTCCCATTGCCGGGCGATTCCTATTTCATTTCAGTCATGGAAATTCAGACTGATTCTGTTTTCATTACTGACTGGATTTATTTTGCCTCGTTTGCCTGTGCCCATGCATCATCAAGTGCTGCAAGGAAATCTTCGCAGGACATGTCAGAAGTAAAGAACTCCTGTGCAACCGGTACAAGATATACATCTACGATACCAGCCGGCCAGTCATTCATCGGCCAGGAGATTGTCTTTCCTTCAGCTGCATAATCAGCAACCTGCTGGGAAATCGGGTCAAGGCTTTCATTCTCCATACCATCAACAACCGGAAGGAATCCGAACTCGTTCATCAGGTAATCCTGTCCGCTCTCAGATGTGTACAGCCACTCAAGGAAATCTTTACCAGCTTTCTGCTCAGCCTCAGATGCCTGAGAGTTTACATACCATGCAGCCGGAACACTTACAGCGATCTTATCGTTTCCGCAGATCGGAAGTGGAGCAAGTCCCATATCGAAATCTACATCATAATCAGCGAACATGCTGTAGCACCAGTTACCCTGATGGATTGCTGCTGTTTTACCTGTTGCGAAATCACCACACTCTTTATCATAGTTTGTTTCAAGTGGGTTGTAAGAGTTGTCACGGATTGCTGCATAGAATTTTGCAAATTCCTGGAACTCTGGTGTATCTGCCATCTTAACTTCACCGGCATTTAATTTCTCGATGAACTCAGTTGGGTTCTCCTGAAGAGCAAATGGTGTATTTAAGATATGTCCGATCAGGAAGTAGCTCTCCTGGGAAAGACCAAATCCGTTGATTCCGTTTGCTTTCTGGTCTTCCAGCATTTTTACGAAGGAATCATAATCTGTTACTTCATCTGCATTGATGAGGTCTTTGTTGTAAACCATTCCAAAACCTTCCATTGTGTATGGGATACCAACAGTCTTGTCATCAATAACATCAGCCATGCCATCTGCGATCTTGTCAACGAAGCTTAAGTCGCTAAGATCTGCTTCATAGTTCTTCATGGTCTCTGACTCAGCGCCAGGAAGCAGTGAATATACGGTCGGTCCCTGTCCGTTAGCCAGTTTGGTCTTTAACTGCTGAAGGTAATCATCACCTGTGGTTCCCCAAACCTCAACCTCTACGCCAGTCTCATCTTCGTATGTCTCAGCCAGCTCTTCCAGCTGGTCGATGATCTCTACTTTAGACTGGAAAACGATGATCTTGTCTACGCTGTCTTCCTCGTCTGCGTAGCAGTTAACAGTTGCGGATGCAGTCATTCCTGCGATCATTGCGGTAGCCAGTGCCAGGCTCATCACTTTTTTAGCTTTCATTCTTTTTCCTCCTTTAATTGATTTACCGTGCTTGTTTTGTAAATCGTTATACTAAGATAATAGCATAAAACGCTAATTTGTCAATTGGTTTTCATCGTTTTTCCGTCGTTTTGCTCATTTTCAGTACTTTTTGCTGTAAAAATGCACAAAAAAGCCTGTGTTTCAACCGTCTATTGGGCAATTTCAACACAGGTTTTTACTAATCATTTTACTATTTTACCTTTTATTTTTGTTTTTTTACTAAAACAGTCTTTCTCATCTTTACTTTTGGGGATATCTGGAAGGTTTTTGCAACCTCTTTGCCATTTAAGACTTCCAGCAGATAAAGGGCTGCCAGATAGCCGCGCTCATAATCCGGGACCGTGACCGTCGTAAGGCCTATTTCCTGGGCGCGGTCCACATCATCAAAGCCTGTTACCGCAATATCCTCCGGCACACGGATTCCGTTTTCCTTAAATGCTTTCATTGCACCGATGGCCATATTATCATTGGCACAGACCAGGACTTCCGGCAGATTGTCCGTCAGGGATATTATTTTGCCTGCTGTATATCCGCTTTCCTCGCGGTAGTCTCCCACAAAGTAATTTTTCTGGGGAAAATGGATGTTATTTTTCTCAAGTGTATCGCGAAATGCCCGGTAGCGCTCCATATTATCCAGACTGTTCTCCACACCGCTTAGGAATGCGAATCTCCGGTAACCGCTGTCTATAATGCTCTGGAGCATTTCGCACATAGGTGGATAGTTGTCTACGATTACACTCTTTACATAGGGGGAAAATACATTTCTATCCAGTGCTATGATCGGATAATTCTCATTTGCACATCTCAATATGGTGCTGTCTTTCAAGCCAATATCCAGAACAATACAGCCGCTGCTCATATTATTTCTCATAAATTTCTCGCAGGACCGCTGGGTGCAGATGAGGAGATCGTAATCTTTATTCTTAAGATAATCATTTACGCCTTTTATGACTTCCAGATAAAAATTCCTGTCAAAATCACTGAACACAAACAGAATCGTATTGTTATCCTTTCCTTTCAACATTTTCCCGGCTTCATTGGGAACGTAGTCCATTTCCTCGATCAGCTGCAGTACTCTTTCCCTGGTACGCTTTCCCACGTTCCGCTTTCCATTGATCACATTGGAAACTGTAGAAATGGAAACCCCTGCTGCCTCTGCAATATCTTTGATTCCTACCATATTATTTTCCCCCACAATTTTATTTTATGTTTTTGCCACTGTTCCAGAGCCAAGCAGATTTTTTCCATATTCTAAGAGCTTTCCCCGACCATGTGTATTTTTCTATTTTACATTATTTTAGTAAAATTATCAATGATTTTACATGTTTTTTGTAAAAATCATTGTAAAAAAGAGGGATATTACACGAAATCTTTCACTTACGTATAATATCCCTCTGTTATACTTATTTCTACTATTTTGTTTGCCTGCAAATTCTGTCAGACATACTATAACTACGCTTCTTCCACAGCTGCTTTCCTGGCGAAAATTTCTCGAATAACTTCCGGGGCAAATTTCGGTTTCCTGTCATAGGTATATAAACCATTCTGTTCCTGTTCCACATCGGTAAGCTGGGTATAACAGAACCCAAACATATTCTCATTGTCCAGAAGCACATCGGTAAGCCCCTTCAGGCGCTTAAGGTATGCCTCCGGTGATTCCGGAATATTTCCATAGCCCCATGCATCCCCCTTAAGGCTCCAGCCGATTCCGCCGTATTCGCTTACAAAAAACGGACTTTTCCCGTCATAGGTCTGCCGCTCTTCCAAGGCCTGTGGGAAATTAAATCTGTTTGTTTTTCCAAGCTCTTTATAATGCTCTGCAAAAACAGCCGGATCCTGCTCATAATCGTGGAGATCGTAAACATCTGTCACCACATGGTAATTTCCGCTTGTATCAATGCAAGGTCTGGTAGGGTCAGCCGCTTTCGTTGCTTTATAGACAGTGGCAAGCACTTCATCAAACTGTTTTCTGTTGTTCTGGTCCCAGGTCTCATTGAACGGACACCAGCCAATAATGGCAGGATGGTTGAAATCCCTTTCCACTTCCTCCAGCCATTCCGGAAGCACTCCGTAAATGCTGTCTGCATAGGAATGATCCAGTCCCCAGTTCGGAAACTCTCCCCATACAAGATAGCCATGCAGGTCACAATAATACAGGAAGCGCTCTTCAAAGATTTTCTCATGAAGGCGGGCGCCGTTGAATCCCATTGCCAGGGAACGCTTAATATCATTTTCCAGTTCTGCGTCAGATGGTGCCGTGTAAATCCCATCCGGATAAAATCCCTGATCCAGGACCAGACGCTGGAATACCGATTTCCCATTTATAAGAAATTTCCGGTCTTCAAGCCGGATGGAACGAAGGCCAAAATAGCTTTTTACCACATCCTTATCATACGTGAGCACCAGATCATACAGCCTTCCATTTCCAACCTCCCACAAATGTTTTTCCTGAAGCCTGAGGGTAAGAACTGCCATGCCGCCTTCTGAGATCCGGCTGGCATTTCCCATCTGTTTTCCCTGATAAAAAGCTTCTGCCAAAAAAGTCCCCTTACCGGCAAGTTCCGCTATAATTGTAAGGGTTCCAGATTCAACGTCTGTTATATATTTTACTTTCTTTATGTAGTTTTCCGGCACAAATTCCAGCCATACAGTCTGCCAGATTCCCGTTGTGCGGGTGTACATACAGGCATAAGAATTGTATTTTTCACTCTGCTTTCCAGAAGGAATCAGACGGTTCCGGGTGTCATCCACTGCGTTTACAATAATGGTATTGGTTCCCGCCTTCACATGCTCCGTAATATCTACAGCAAAAGAAACGTATCCGCCTTTATGGCTTCCGCATTTCGTCCCATTGATATAAATAGTTGCCATATAATCCACTGCACCAAAGTGTAAAATCACCCGTCCCTGAAGCTGGCTTTCTTCCAGTTCCACCTCACGGTAATACCACACAGAATTCATAAAATCTTTGTATTCGATTCCGGACAGCTTGCTTTCCGGGCAAAAGGGAACCTGAATGTGGCGGGAATAGGACGCCACATTTTTATAAAGGCCTCTTTCTTCCCAGCTGGATCCCGGATCCAGTTCAAAATTCCAGTCTCCATTTAAATTCTGCCAGTTTTCACGCATAAATTGCGGTTTCGGATGTTCTGCTCTGTAAATCATCTGAATTCTCCTTTTCTTTTTCTGAAATATGTTTTCTGATTTTTCCCCAAAAACGATTTGTGTTTTTTAAAGGCTTTTTAGCTTCCTCAAGTTCAAGAACTTTTCTTGTTTCAATAATATAAAATTCCCAGTTTTTTACAAGGTACTATTGCCCTGAAAAAGTTGACATATCCTACTATTGTTTTTAAAATGATACTAGAGCCAGTTTAAAAAACCATTCCTGCAATTTGCACGTCCTAGAGCCTGTTTGAAAGGAGAATTTTTATGATAGAATTATCCCAGCTAAGGCACGCCTATCCGGAGCGTACCCTTTACATTGACCGTCAGCATGGACATCCGGAATATACGTTTCTCCATTTTTTCACAAGCATGAAACTGACCTATAATGGGAAAAGCATAATAACAGAACCCCATTCCGTAATTATTTTCCGCCCTGGTACCCCTCAGCATTTCGAGAGCGACACGCCAATGATCCATGACTGGATTCATTTTCACGGTGATATGGAGCCCATTTTACAAAATATCAGTCTGGAATTAGATACCTTGTATTATCCTTCCCAGACAGAATTTATCACGGATCTGACCCGAGAACTGGAAACCGAATTTTATAATGCCAGAGCAAACCGGGATGCACTGATCCAGTTGAAATTCCAGGAACTTTTTATAAAGCTTGACCGGGCAGTATCCGGAGAATCAGAGCCCGTTTTTGACACAGAAATCACAGAAAAATTTCGCAGACTTCGCGGAAAAATGTTTATCAGTCTTCAGGAAAAATGGTCGGTGGAAAGAATGGCGGCAGAGGTGGGATTCAGCAAATCCAGATTTTACAATATTTATAAATCCATTTACGGAATCACGCCTACAGCCGACCTGATCGAAGCCCGGGTAAACAGCGCCAGAAATATGCTTCTCTCTACCTCTAAAAAGATTGAAGATATTTCTTATCTTCTGGGATATGAAAATACCACTCATTTTATAAGGCAGTTTAAAAAGTGGACTGGCTATTCACCGGCAGCTTACCGGAAAAGAGAGCGCACAACATAAAAGCCGTTATACCATGCAACATATATTTTAGTTTTGCACTCTATGCAAATTTCCTCTTTTGGATTTACCTGTTAGGTTAATTTAAATCATTGACACATGTAGCTAATCAGAATATAATATATTTACCTCAAAGGTAAAAACCACGAAAGAGGTGATGGATTGGAAATAACATATAAAACTCGCAAGATTGAAAAGGTGTGTACAATCGCAAGCGAAGCCGAAAAGAAATACGGTTCAGAAATGGCCGAAAAAATCCATCAGCGTATAGATGAAATAGATGCCGCCGATACCGTTGAAGAAATGGTCCAATTTCATATCGGAAGATGTCATCCATTAAAAGGCAATCGAAAAAGTCAGTACGCAATGGATTTAGTTCATCCCTACCGACTGGTTTTTAAAAAAATAGGGAATGAAATTCAAATTGCTAACGTAATGGAAATTGTGGATTACCATTAAATTTCCATTTCACTCAAGGAGGTATTACGATGGTGAAAAGTCGCAGTTTTATTGCAACACCACCGGGAGCAACTATTAAAGAGCAGTTGCTTGATAGAGGACTTAGCCAGAAAGAATTGGCTTTACGCATGGGTATGTCCGAAAAACATATTAGCAAATTAATTAATGGCGAAGTTCAGTTGACTCCAGATGTTGCTGTTCGTCTAGAAATGGTACTAGGTGTTCCTGCTAAGTTTTGGAACAATCTAGAAACTACTTACCGTGAAAAACTTATAAAAGCAAATGCTGAAAACGAAATGGACGCTGATAAAGAACTTGCCAAAAAGTTACCTTATCATGAAATGTCAAAGAATGGCTGGGTACCCGAGACCAGAGACGCAACCGAAAAGGTAATTTATCTTAGAAAATATTTTGAAGTTGTAAACCTCGAAATTATCGAAGATATGCAGTTATCAAAAATCGCATGTCGTAGACTGGTCGAAACAGAAAAAGGCAATCTTGCTCTATTAGCATGGGCACAGAAAGCCAAGCTAGAAGCGCGTACTATCGAAACTTCATTAATTGATTTAAGAACCCTTAAGAAAAAACTGCCACAAATCAGAAGCATGACGACAATGAATCCTGCCGACTTCTGTCCTAAACTGATTGAGATTTTGGCCAGCTGTGGTATTGCACTCGTTTTCCTTCCTCATATTGGTGGCTCTTTCTTACATGGAGCAACTTTCTATGATGGAAATAAAATAGTTGTTGGATTAACAGTCCGTGGTAAAGATGCAGATAAATTCTGGTTTAGCCTATTCCATGAACTTGGTCATATTTTACTAGGCCACATCAATCAGCCAAATGGCACAACCGATGAAGACGAAGATGCCGCTGACAGTTTTGCAAAAGAAATATTAATTCCAACTGCAGAATTCAATGCATTTACTTCCAAGAATGATTTTTCAAAAGCATCCATTTGCTCTTTTGCCCAGAAACAAAATATTCTTTGTGGAATTGTTGTCGGACGCTTGCAAAAGGAAGGTTTCATAAACTATAATCGCTGCAATGATTTAAAGACCAAATATGCATTATCAGCATAATCAGTAAAAGAAGCATTATTCATCTTAGCAACGGCCATACCGGAAGCCTCTCCGATATGGCCGTTATCTACTATTCTATATAATTGTCTCTGGCACTGTTATTTTTATGCCAGTTCTGGCTCCAGTGCTTTCGCCAGTTTCTCCTTCTCAGCCTCTGCCTCAGCAAGATCTTTACCAAGTGTGGTGTAATAAATCTTGATCTTCGGCTCTGTACCGGATGGGCGGACAACAACAGTCTCGTTATTCTCCAGCTTGTAGATCAGCACATTGGCTGCCGGAAGTCCGGTCTCCTCAGGTTTCTTGTAGTCTGTAACCTTTACTACCTTGTAACCTGCAATCTCTGCCGGCGGGTTATCACGGAATTTCTGCATGATTCCTGCCATGGTATCCATTCCGCTAAGTCCTGGGAATTCAAAGCTGTCTACCTTGTTCAGGTAACGGCCATACTGTGCATAGATTTCCTCAAGTCTCTGCTTCAGAGAACTTCCAATGCTTCTGTAATAAGCAGCCATCTCGCAGATCAGCATAGATCCGATGATTGCATCCTTATCACGTACATATGGTCCTGCAAGGTATCCATAGCTCTCCTCAAATCCAAAGATAAAGCGGTCTACCTCACCAGCTGCCTCAAGCTGTGCGATCTGGTCGCCGATCCACTTAAATCCGGTAAGCACGCTTCTGAGCTCTACGCCATAATGCTCTGCAACAGCGTCTGCCAGAGGTGTGGATACGATAGATTTCACTGCTACAGGGTTCTTCGGCATTGTGCCTTTCTCAATGCGACCTGCTGCTATGTAATCAAGAAGGAGAACTCCAACCTCATTACCGCTAACCAGCTCGTAGGAACCATCCGGGCATTTCATAGCGATACCAACACGGTCTGCATCCGGGTCAGTAGCAAGCATAAGGTCTGCGCCAGTCTCCTTGGCAAGCTTCAGTCCCTGTTCCAGAGCTGCGAAGATCTCCGGGTTCGGGTAGCTGCATGTGGTAAAATATCCGTTTGGATATTCCTGATCCGGAACGATAGTAACATCTGTGATTCCGATGTCTTTCAGAATCTGGGTAACCGGTACAAGTCCGGAACCATTCAGAGGGCTGTAAACCAGTTTCAGGCCGGCAGTCTTACAAAGACCTGGACGAACCTGGCGGGATTCGATGGCATCATAAAGAGCCCGCTTACAGTCATCACCAACAAAGCGGATCAGACCTTCCTCAACACCCTCTGCAAAAGACATGTATTTCGCTCCGGTAAGAACGTCTGTCTTCTGAATCTCGTCATATACGATAGCAGCTGCGTCATCTGTCATCTGGCAGCCATCTGGACCATAAGCCTTATATCCATTATATTTAGCAGGGTTATGGGATGCTGTAACCATGATACCTGCATTGCACTCATAATAGCGTGTCGCAAAGGAAAGTGCCGGTACAGGCATTAATGCATCGTAAATTCTGACCTTGATTCCATTGGCAGCCAGTACTCCTGCTGCATTTTTGGCAAATACGTCACTTTTCAGACGGCTGTCATAGCTGATGGCAACGGTCTGGGTACCGCCCTGTGTCTTCACCCAGTTGGCAAGTCCCTGTGTAGCCTGACGTACTACATAGATGTTCATACGGTTGGTACCTGCTCCCAGGACACCACGAAGGCCTGCTGTACCAAATTTCAGGGCTACTGCAAAGCGTTCCTTGATTTCTTCGTCGTTTCCTTCAATCTTAGATAATTCCGGTTTCAGATCTGCATCTTCGAGATCAGCTGCCAGCCAGCGCTTGTACTCTTCGTTATACATTTTAACCACTCCTGCCATTGTTATTCTGTTAATTTTGTCTATTATTACTACAGATATTAATAATATACCACATTTTTTACGAAACGGCAAGATGAGGGTGGAATTTCTGTCGGACAATTTTTCTCTATTTTTCGACAAATTCTGGCTATCCTCAGCACAAACATATCTGACGGTTGCAGGAACACCCACGACACATAGCAATACAATCCCATAATTTTTGATTTCCTCGTAAATTCCCTCATTTTTATATGGCACTCCCAGCATTTTTACGCTATAATAAGATAGTGTGAAAAAGAATTGTTAAAATGTCGAAATACTTTTCGTGAATTTCGCAGCTGCAGAACGGAGGATATTATGGAAATTGTTTGCTTAGACTTAGAAGGTGTACTTGTCCCGGAGATCTGGATCGCATTTGCCGAAGAGACCGGCATTCCGGAATTAAAAAGAACCACAAGAGACGAGCCCGATTACGATAAATTAATGAAATATCGTCTGAACATTCTGAAAGAGCATGGACTTGGGTTGAAGGAAATCCAGGAGACCATTGCAAAGATCGACCCAATTCCTGGTGCCAGGGAATTTCTGGACAAATTAAGAGCACAGACCCAGGTGATCATCCTCAGCGATACTTTTTCCCAGTTCGCAGGCCCTCTTATGAAAAAACTTGGCTACCCGACCATCTTCTGCAACACTCTGGTAGTCGGTGAAAACGGCGAAATCACAGACTTCAAGATGCGCTGTGAGAAATCCAAATATACCACTGTCAAAGCCCTGCAGTCTATTGGCTACGACACCATCGCCAGCGGCGACAGCCATAATGACCTTGGCATGATTCAGGCAAGTAAGGCCGGTTTCCTCTTTAAGAGTACTGATGCTATTAAGGTAGAATACCCGGAAATCCCGGCATATGAGACTTATGATGAGCTGTATGAGGCGATTATGGAGGCAATCCGCGCGTAAGACAAGCGCTTTTTACTATAAACCAAAAGATTTTTCCAAATATCTTTAAACGTGTCTTCCAAAGACTTGGGACAAGATATGCGTCACAATTTACTACAAACAGTATCAAAAAATAAAAATCCTGCTTTTCCAATTACCGAAAGCAGGATTTTTTATTTTTCCACATATCATTCCAAATCAATCATTTCGAACTGATTCTATATTTTCTTAACGCTTTTTCGCTCAATAAACTGGGTACACATCTGCATCTTGATCTTTGTACCGTCATTATCTTTCAGAATATCCCGCAGCCTGCGTACAACTGCCCTTCCCATCTCCTGCTTCGGCACCCGAAGTGTTGTCAGCGGCGGATAGGAAATAGAGGAAAAGGTAAGATCATCAAATCCCACAATGGAGATATCCTCCGGGATCCGGATTCCAAACTCTGCCATAGCCTTCATGGCGCCAAGGGCGATCATGTCATTGTCTGCAAAAAATGCTGTCGGCAGTTTCACCTTCTGGGTCAGGCAGTGCTTCATATCCTCATACGCCCCATCAATGGTAGTTGACATGGTAAAAATATAATCCTTATTCAGCCCTAACCCCGCCTTTTGTAACGCAGTCTGGTAGCCTGCAAAGCGGGACCTGAACGGTTTGATGCGGAAATTTCCGCGCAGATAACCGATTTCCTTATGTCCGTTGGCAATCAGGTATTCCGTTGCCATACGAGCCGAATCAGCATTATTGATCAGCATGGCATCGAAGCTCATGTCTTCTTTCCAATAATCGATCACAATAAACGGACAGGTCATTCCCCGGATCAGGTCGATATCTGCATCCACCATCTCTGTTCCAAGAAGGATCACGGCAGAAGCTTTATCATTCATGATCCATTTCGCCTGCTCCTGACATCCAGGATCACGTTTGTCCAGATTGCACATCTGCATTTCCATTCCACAGGCGCGGCATTCCTGCTCCACTCCGGAAATCAGCTGGATAAAAAACGGAGAATCCTCTACCACGGAGCCGTCCCTTTTGAACATTACGAATTTTATTTTGCGGATATGATTTTCTTCATAATAGCCAAGCTCCCGGGCAACTTTAAAAATCTTCGCGGATGTCTCAGCATTCACACCTTTTTTATAATTTAATGCATTCGATACGGTTGCCGGAGAAAATCCTGTAATCTCGCTGATTTTTCTCACACTTACCTTCATGTTGATTCCTCCTATGTAAAAAACATTTGCAATCTGCCAGCCCCACTTACTTATTTCGTCCTTTGGTAGGGTTCTAGTACAACATCAGGAATACAGATTGCTGGAATATTTAACAAAACATGTCTGGTCTCACTACTTGCAGAAACCAGCTTTCCCCAGCAGCAAATTATTACGCAAAAAGACGCTGCCAGACAAGTTCCCCCGTCTTTTGCAGCGTCTTCTCTCATCACCTTTATGCCGGGAAAGCAACTCCCGCTCTCAAAATTACATTCGGATACGGTGTAAATTCACCTGTGCGGATCGCAAATTTGCACTGTGCAGACATTTTCTTCAAGTCTATGTGGTCAATTCTGCTCTCCTCTGCCTCAGGAAGGCTCTGCTGAATATATGCAAGAAGCTCCGGATTCTTTTCCTCGATCTCATTGGCAATGGTGTAGGCTTCTACCTCAGTTTCCGCCAATACCGCATCCATTACCTGTTTAAAGGTAGGAACTCCTCCACATACAACCAGGTCAACAATCTCCACACCTTTGGGAATTGGCATTCCTGCATCACCGATCATAAACAGGTCTTTGTGTCCCAGCTCTGCAATGCAGCGGATCAGCTGGGCATTTAAAATTCCTGACTTTTTCACGCTTATTCCTCCTGCTTCTCTGATTTATTACTATAAATCTTTTTTTGATTTTTCGCAACTGTTTCGAATACTTAGATAAATATCCTCATTATCGCGACTGTTTTTAGCCACTTCCGGGCAATTACCAATTATTTATTCTCGTTTCTTGCCTGCAGTGCCATCTTCGCCTGGAGATTTCTCTGTGTCTGGTCGATTACAACTGCAAGAATGATAACCAGACCACGGATAACCTTCTGCCAGAACTCGGATACACCACACATTGTCATACCATCATTGATAACACCGATAACGAATGCACCAACTACAGTTCCAATGATGGTTCCGGAACCACCACTCATGGATGTTCCACCAAGTACAGTAGCTGCGATGGCGTTCATTTCCCATCCATCACCGGAAGCCGGATGTGCTGCGGAAAGCTGTGCGGTGTTGATCATACCAACCCATGCTGCACAGAAACCGGAAATCATGTAAACGATAATTTTGATCTTATCAGCTTTGATACCGGAAAGGCGGGCAGATTTCTCATTGCCACCAACAGCAAGTACATACCATCCAAATGGAAGCTTTTTCAGAATGATTACGGAAATAATCGCAAGAACTACGAAAATGTAAACACCGGTAGGAATACCTGCGATGTTGCTTCCGAGAACCTTGAAGCCTGTATTTCCCAGTCCGTCATAACCTTTGATGTCTGAGAAGGTTGCACCGTTGGAACGCAGGTTCGCGAAACCACGGCAGATATACATGGTACCAAGGGTAGCAATAAATGGTGCTACGCCTAACTTTGTTACAATAAGACCATTGACTGCACCGATGATACAGCCCACAACCAGCATGGAAATCACGATCACCGGAACGCTGAAATAAAGAGTTACACCAGCAAATTTCAGGGTAATACCTTCCTGGATCATACCGCCGGCAAGCATACCAACCAGTCCGACTACAGAACCTACAGAAAGGTCAATACCGCCTGTGATGATTACAAAGGTCATACCAAGTGCCAGGATTCCGTACAGAGCCACGTGCTTCGCAACCATGGTCAGTGTGGAAGCTGACAGGAATGTGGTACCTTTTACAATGGTGAAAAAGATAACCAGGAGTACCAATACGATAAAGGTACGTCCTTTTAAAAGGGTCATTAACAACTGATTATTATTTGATTTTTTGTTATTCATTATTTTGCTCCTCCCCGGCTTACGCGTTTCTTCCGGTTCCAAGTCCGGCATAAGATGTACGTACAAGTGTGTCTTCTGTGATCTCATCACCGGTCAGCTCGCCGGTCTTTTTACCATTGGACAGTACACAGATCCTGTCTGCGATGGCCATGATCTCTTTCAGCTCAGATGAGATAACGATAATGGAAAGTCCTTTTTCCGCAAGGTCGTGAATGATCTCGAAGACCTCTGTCTTCGCACCAATATCAATACCACGGGAAGGCTCATCCAGAAGTAAGATCTTCGGCCTGGTCAGAAGTCCTTTGCCAATAACGACCTTCTGCTGGTTTCCACCGGACAGAGACAGGATTGGAAGTCTCTTATCCGCCACTTTAATATGAATATCTTTGATCTGCTCGTCAACTGCCGCATCTTCTGCTTTTTCATTCAGGAACAGACCTTTTACATAATCCTTCAGAGAGGAAATAGATGTATTTTTTCCAATATCAAGAGTCTGGATCAGGCCCTGGCTCTGACGATCCTCAGGTACAAGGGCGAAACCATTCTTGATCTGGGTGGCAACATCCTTGATGTTCAGCTTTTTGCCCTCGTAAAGAACCTCGCCGGTATGTTCCGGATGAAGTCCCATCAGGCACTCGAACAGCTCACTTCGACCAGCTCCAAGAAGTCCATAAATACCGAGAACCTCGCCTTTTTTCAGATCCAGGCTTACATGGTCAAGAGTCCAGCCGCCGCCTTTTTTCGGAAGGCACAAGTCTTTCACTTCCAGCACCTTCGGCTGTTTGGAAAGGTCAATGCTTCTCTCGAAGCGGTGATACTGGGTATTCTTTCCAACCATATTTTCTACGATCCAGCTAAGCTCGATATCTTTTACATCAGCATCTGCAACGTATTTTCCATCACGGAGAATGGTTACGTGGTCACCGATCTCCATGATCTCTTCCAGACGGTGGGAAATATATACGATGGAAATTCCTGCTTCCAGAAGCTCTCTCATGATCTTGAAAAGGACCTTAACCTCTGCTGCGGAAAGAGAGGATGTAGGCTCATCCATGATCAGCACCCGCAGGTCATCCTGATTCAGGTTTCGCGCGATTTCAACCATCTGCTGCTGTCCCACACGAAGATCTCCTACCATGGTTTCCGGTGGAATCTCATGCTCCAGACGTTTCAGGATTTTCTTAGCGCCCTCTGAATGTGCTTTGTCATCCAGGAAAATACCTTTTTTCTTTTCATGTCCCATGAAAATATTCTGGTATACTGTCATATTCGGGAAAAGGGACAGCTCCTGGTGGATAATCCCGATACCTTTTGCTCTGGCAGCATTAGTATCTTTGAAGTAAACTTCCTGTCCATCCATGTACATCTTGCCTGCTGAAGGCTGCTCGATACCAGCGATCATCTTCATCAGAGTGGATTTGCCGGCTCCATTCTCTCCGATCAGAACGTTTACCTTGCCTTTGAGAAGATCGAAGGAAACCTGATCAAGAGCTTTGGTTCCGGGGTAAATTTTATCTATTTTTTCACAATGGAGAACAACATTCGGGTCGTCAAACATAATGCTTCCTCCTTTTATTCAATCGTCAGCTCGACTGCTGTAACAGATACTGCATCTTTACCGGCTTCTGCGCCGCCTGTGAATGTAACAGTCTTGCCGACTACACTGTCGTCAATTCCAAGTGGATCGATTACCTGTGAGAGCGCCTGCTTATTCAGCTCTTTTCCATAGCTGGACCATTCTGTCTGATTGGTAAAGCTCTCGAAGTTCTTCAGGGACTGAAGATCACGGATCGCGGTACTGGAGTTCGGGCCGTCTGTACGCACCTGGACTTCTGCAGTTCCAGTGTAACCGTCCAGTTCTACTACAAGATAATGTTTCGGGGTGTCTGTATTATATTCTTTGATTTTTCCTGTGCCTTTTACTGCGGTTGTTTCTGTAATGCCATCACCATTTAATACTTCTGCAAGGTCCTGTGCTTTTCCGGAAATGTCGGATACAACTGCTCCCCAGTCACCTTCGGATTCTGCTGCAGAATCAAATTCCTGCTTACCGGTATAGGAGCCTTCTTCTCCGATGGGAACTACGGTTACGACACCGCAGCCCGTAAGGGTTACTGCTGTACATGCGGCCAGAACTGCCAAAATTCGTCTGCTTTTCATAATTTTCTCTCCCTGCTTTCTATTATAAAAGGCGGCGCTGGCGCACCGCCTTCTAAATTCATACTATTGATTTTACCAAAGCTTCTTATTTTCTATTATTCAGCATCTGGCTCTGTGTAAACGAATGCGTTCAGACAATCTGAATTCTCAGCTGTGATAGCTACACAAGGAACAAGCTGTTTCTCTTCTTCCGGAGCTGTTCCGTTCAGATAAGCGTCTGCCTGCTCAACTGCCATCTCAGTAATCAGAGCGATCTGCTGAAGTGCGGTACCAACCATGTCACCAGATTTGATGTAAGCGTTTGCTTCGTCAGATCCGTCAAGGCCGATGATCTTGATATCGTTACGTCCTGCATCAAGGCAAGCCTGAACAGCACCACATGCCATTGTATCGTTACCACAGATGATACCTGTGATCTCTGGGTTAGACTGAAGGATAGCTTCTGTCTTCTCATAAGCTTCTGTCTGATCCCAGTTAGCTGACTGCTGAGCTACCATTTCAAGATCTTCATACTCATCAATTACGGAATGATAGTTATCAGAACGAACCTGACAGTTTGTATCGGACTCAAGTCCAAGGAGCTCTGCGTATTTGCCTTCGTAGTTCATTGCTTCTACCCAGCACTCAGCGATTGCTGCTGCACCCTGTGCGTTATCTGCTACGATCTGTGCTACTGCAAGTCCTGACTTGTTAATTTCACGGTCAATAAGGAAAGTAGGGATTCCTGCATCATATGCTTTCTGAACTGCTTCGATGGAAGCATCTGCTCCAGCGTTATCGCAGATGATTGCTGCTGCGCCATCATTGATAGCTGCTTCGAAAAGCTCAAGCTGTGTAGCAGCGTCATCATCATGGGAAGCACATTTTACTTCGTATCCAAGTTCTTCAGCTTTCTCCTTAGCGATTACCTGCTCGGTGTTGAAGAATGGGTTGGATGTGGAAGGTGTGATACAGTAAATGATCTTGCTTCCGCCGCCTGGAAGTAATTCAGCGTTCTCTTCTGCCATTACCGGAACTGCCATTAAACCTCCAACCATAGCTGCTGTCATTGCTAATGCCATTGCTTTTCTTGCTTTCATAATTTCTTCCTCCTTGAAAAAAATAATTTAAGATCTCGTTTGCAGTCATTTTCTTTTCTGTACTGCTGATATCTTGATTATAAACGTTTACACAAATATTTCAATTACTATTTTAGTTTTGTTTGGTACTTTGTATGTTTGCACAAGGTTTTTAGGTGTTTTTTAGTTATTTATTACTATAAATGTGGTGGTTTTATAGACTTTCATTGTTGTTTTACAAAAACATTTATATAAACGTTTATAAACATTTTAATAAGCTGGCGCGTATTTAAAAAGCTTTCTGGAAAATGCGCATCACGATTTGTGAGAGATTTATATCGCAATCTTATGAATACAGCCTGCAAATATTTTTTATGGATACGCTTTAAGTATTTCGTCAAAAAAATAGGAGCGAATTTTGCCTCGCTCCCATTTTTCCCTATTACTCAATCCCAAGCTCTTTCTTCACTTCCTCCGCTGTCGGAATAGAAGGGGTTGCCCCTGGTCTCGATACTGCGATAGAAGATGCCTTCGCTGCAATGCGAAGAGATTCCTGAATGCTTCTGCCTTCAATAAGTGATGCGATAAAGTATCCGGTAAAGGTGTCCCCTGCTGCTGTGGTATCCACTGCTTTTACCTTGAAAATGTCCTGGAAAACTTTCTCCTTACCGTCGTAATAAACAGCGCCATCACCGCCAAGTGTCAGCACAAACCTTGCGCCTGGAAATTTCTCTGCCATGGCATCCAGGATCTGATCTTTATCCTTACAGCCGGTGATCTGCTCTCCTTCAATTTCATTTACCAGGAAAAGATATACTTTTCCCAGGTCACAGCTGTTCAGCTTATCATCATATGGAGATGGATTCATTACGATCTTCATCTTTTTCTCATAGGCCTGGTCGATGATGTAATCCAGCATATTGATCTCATTCTGCAGGATCAGGTAATCTCCTTCTCCAAAGTCAGCCAGAACCTCATCTACAAATTCCCTGGTCTGCATCTGATTGGTTCCGCCGTAGAGGATAATGCAGTTCTGGGCGTTTTTGTCCACCTGAATCATGGTGTGGCCGCCTTTTACAGGCAGTCTGCGGATATATTTTGTGTTTACCCCAGCCTCTTTGCAGGCATCCAGAAGAATATCCCCATCATTTCCCACAATACCAGCATGATAAACCGGAACCCCGGCCTTCGCCAGCGCGATAGACTGGTTCAGCCCCTTTCCGCCGCTGAAAATCTCCATTTTGGATGAATGCTGTGTCTCGCCACCCACGATAATGTGATCTACGGAATACACGTAGTCTACGTTAAGTGAGCCATAGTTTAATACCTTCATGTAAAAATCCTCCGTTTTGTTTCACTTTTGCTGCACAGACTTTGCCTAGCAACGATTATGATTATATTATGTTGTAGAAATTGGGTTACGTCAACCGGATTTTAGAGAATTTTCCTGCAACAAAGTATTTTAACATCGTTCACCAGTAATAACCATATTTTAAACGATTGAAAAAGTTTCAGCAAAGCAGTTACCACTTATAAAGCATATTCCTGTAACAGCTTTTGCTGAAATTTTCGATCTGAAACAGACCGTAACAGCTCGTCCTGCCTATTATCAGCTAACAATAAACGATTCAATTGGTTAATCTGGTTTTTTCCACGGCGTTCGCCACGACGCTCTCCGTCTCTAACCATATCATCAAGAGCTTTACACATATTCCATCCTCCTTCCGCATTTTTCGCATCATCTTTTAGCGTCTCCAATATTGGCGATTTTGCCATTATTGCCAATAGATTGTATGTATCTTCCGCCAGATTTTCAAAGACATTTTTATTCTCTGTCACATACTTTTGCAATTCATCCTTGTTTTGAGCCTTTTGCAAAAATCCTATAACCCATTTTAGGTCTGTATGAAAATTATTTATATTTTCAAACCTTCGCATATCTAAAATATGAATAGGATACTTGGTAAGAATTCCTCTCATTTTCTCTGATTCTGCAACTTTTCCAAACAGATTCTGCGCAGATTCTGCAGCATCCCATTTTTTCTCTCCAAAGTACACGATTAAAATTAACAAAGGATTAATCCTATCGTTTCTGCCCATACCAGACAAAAATTCTGCCCCTTTTAAATCCTTTTTCTCCCTATGTTTTCTCTCTAGTTCTTTCCATTGGCTATAATATTCTTCTGCTTCCTCATTCATCGCCCGAATCGGCATAGCATAATGTATTTGTGTCTGATTTTGTAAAAAAACACCTATTCTACAGCCATCAATTTCCACGTTGCGAAATAAATCTACAACATTTGCTTTCGTTGATACTTTTGTACCTTTTCCTTTTATCTTTTGCAGCACAGGATCTCTTTCCTGGACACTTTCCCAATGAACGACTTCAGCGCCATTGAAAAAATAGCCATTCAAAAGATCCGCAAACCGTTTCGGGTTCTTAAAAAACTCTATAGAAACCGCATTCTGTGGCTTCATAAGCTCCTTCCCGGAATATTGTACTTATTCGTCGGCATTTCCTATTAATATATAATTTATATTTTTATTATATATCCATAGTCATACTAATACAAGTACTTTATTCCTATTTATGTTATTAAAATGAGTTATCTGGTCGATCTGACCACACTGACAAAATTAGAGCTTAAATTGAAGTTCCAAATGATTTTCAGATATCTGATTGATTTAGTATAACTCTCAAGTACAGGCTAAGTCAATCAGTAAAAAATAAATATTATCCTGTTCTTCCTGACATATCAAAAAGCTCCAGTCAGGTGGCGCCTTTGTGCAGCATTTCTGAATGGAGCTTTCATTTTTATAATTTTTTCAAACAGGCTCTAAGGCTGGCTTAACATACATTCTTACAATAGCATATAGATTGCAATACACACCGAAAATACCGCCACGAAAATCTTCAGGCCCTGGACTGGGACTTTTCCGGCGAAGCGGCTGCCAAGCCAGACGCCGATACCGTGAGTTACAATAATCAAAGCCAGAAGACCCATCACGCTTATCCAGTTAATTCGGGAAAGATAGCCGATGCAGGCTGGGATGGCGATGAATACGGAGTCAAAAAGTGCCACACCAACTGCAATTCTGGCAGAGACACCACAAGCTACAAGCAGAGGCATGACAAGGACGGGGCCTCCGGCTCCGGAGAGGGAACAAATAGCGCCAGTGACGATGCCGAGTACGAGAAGAAAGGCCATGTTGTCGGTAAGCGTGCTGGAAGCGATTTCAGTTGATACTTTGTTTGAATTGCTCTTTTCCCGTTTTTTCTCATTCCACATTCTTACCAGTATGGATGCCCCGGAAAACAGCACCACCAGGTAAAGAATGGTCTTCGCCGTACTCTTCTCGATCAATGACTGAAGAAAAACGCCTCCCACCGCACCGATCAGGCTGCCAAACCCAAGCTTTACGGACATTTTCACATCCAGATTTCCAGCCTTGTAGTAGTTCCGGGAACCGATAATCCCAGATACAAGAAAGGCCAGGAAGCTAAGTGCCAACGCATAGGTTACATCAAAACCCAGCCCACCAGTATAAAGCATAGGCAAAAGGAATCCGGCAATTCCGCAGATTCCGATGCAACCGCCTACTGCCATATTTGCAACTGCGATAATAATGATCGTCAATATTGTTAATTCACCCAATTTTTCATTTTCCTCACTTCTACTTCCAAATATTATGGTAAACAGATCATTCGTCTCATCTGCTCATATTTATCTACTTTCACAAACTTTATAATGCAGCAAAATATTCTTTTGCCTGCCACATAATCTTCTCCTCATCCAGCGTCTGCACCTGGCGGTTTCTCATAAGGATTTTTCCACCTACAATACTATCGTTTACATCATTTCCGCACACACACTCCAGAAGCGTATTTACACGATTATTTGTAGCAAAAAGCTGGGGCTGATTCCAGTTAATGGAAATCATATCTGCCTTAAATCCTTCTTTTAACAACCCAGACTGCTCTTCTCCCAATGCAACAGCTCCGTTTCTTGTCACTATCTCCAGGATTTTCTTCGCAGGCATAACTGCCGGGTCTGCATTTTTCACACCCCAGAAGGCATTCATCACAGAACGGAAAATCTTCATCTCATTCCAAAGACTTAGTCCGCCGTGGGCTGCTCCGTCTGTTCCAAGTCCTACCGAAATTCCTCTTTCCAGAAGATCCGGAGTATTTGGAACACCTTTTCCACAATTACTAAACGGACAGTGCACCACTTTTCCACCTTTTTCAGCCAGAAGTGCACGTTCCTGTGGAGAAAGCATGATTCCATGGGCAGCAACAAAGCGGTCATTTAATACATGAAGGGAATCCAGATATTCTACCGGGCGCATCTTATATTTCTCCAGAGTATAATTCACTTCTCCCGCATATTCATTCATATGCGCCTGAAAAAAAGTGTCTCTCTCACTGGCTCTTGCCGCTGTTTTCTCGATCAGATCCTGAGAACAATTCATCAATGCACGAAGGGAATAGAAAATTTTCAGATTTCCCTTTCCATGAAATTCTTCGAAAAGGTGGTCTTCTGTTTCCAAAACCTCTGCCGTTGTCTGACGGATTGAATCAGGAAAATTCCCCTGATCCATGGCAGAATGGGAAAGTGCTCCGCGAAGTCCGGATTGCTGGTACACCCTGGCAGCCTCTTCCATGTAGTAACTTCCTGCATCAATAAATCCGGTTGTTCCATTTTTGATCATTTCCAATGCTGCCAGTTCTGCTGAAAGACGCATTTTCTCCGGAGTAAGAGTGCTTTCAAAGGGAAGCATGATGCGCGTCCAGATCATAGGAAGTTCGTCCAGAACCGCTCCTTTCAAGAGCTGCTGTCCTGTGTGCATATGACCATCCACAAGACCGGGCATCCAGAGGAGATTTTCACCGTTAATAGTCTCAGTCGACAGAAAATCTGATTCAGAAAAACATTCGTCTTCCATCTGCTTTGCAACTTCTCCGGCGAACTTTTTCTTGCCTTTTTCTTTTACTATTTTCAGTATTTTTCCCTCTGAAATTGCAATAGAAACCTTATCCTGAACATAATAATTTTCATCCAGATAAGACGTATTTTTTATCAGTACATCGCAAGTTATCTTCTCTTTCATCTTTTCCTCATTTCACATTTGTATAGTTTTGCTAATTAGCTCACCGGAACGTTGCTCCGCATGGCGGTGAATATACATTGTAAAATCGCGTCCGGGTAACAACATCCAGCACATAAAATAGCAATAAAGCGGATCCATAAAGATCCGCCCTGTTATCAGATTACCCCTGTCAGCGATAAGCCAGCCTGCGCAATAATTGCAGAAAATGTAAATGTTCCGATCATAACAAGTGCCGCAATAATCAGCATTTTCCATCCCTGTTTCGCAAACTCTTTCAGCTGGTCGCTGATGGAAATTCCAGCGTATGCGCCAACCATAGTCAAAGGCGCTGTAAAATTGATTTTTCCAGCAGACTCAATAACGAAATCTCTGATCGGGCTTAAAGGACAAGCCAGAAACAGTCCCAGAAGAGAACAATATGCAATTACTGGAAGCTTAAGAGGAACAATCTTACTAATCACCACTGCTGCCAGTGAAATCAGAAGCAGAATCGCGATTCCCGGAAGAGAATCCACAAAGCTTACCTGAAAACCAACAAAATTCGCAAGTGCAATACCAAGACCTGCTACAAGAAACATAACTGCCCACTCTATATATCTCATTTATTTGTCTCCTTTTTTGCAAATTTATCATGAATCGGACCAAGTTTCGGCTCCAGGACTCTGTAGAGCCAGTTGCATAAAGGTACACCAATAAAGATTGCCATATAAATTCCGTCAATTCCAGAAATCGTCTCACTGGCACTTGCCAATGCGGAAATCTGATCTGCCATAGCCGGGAACATTGCGGATAGGCTTGCTGTAGCAGAAGCCATCATGATTCCAGCCCCAACACCAGATGCCATTCCAAGGGCATATGGATGAAAGATTCCGGTAGATGCAATTACAGTTGCCATAAATCCAAAGAAAATAGTTCCTACCATTCCACCAATAATGTAGATAGAAAGACTTCCACGGGCTTCCGCTGAATCCGGGCCAAACATGTCCTGCATAAGCGCCAGGTTTGTCTCTCTGTTGATGGAATGACATGCACCAACTGCTTCTCTTTTCAATCCGAAAAGAAGAGCAATCGGAAGAGATAAAAATATAGTTCCCAGGTTTCCAAACTCCTGAAGAAGCAGTGCCGGTCCTGCGGAAATAACTGTCTCTATACTTGCACCTGCGTTAATTCCAAGCTTTGCAATAAAAGGACAAATACATACGATAACAAGTTTTGAGGCTGCTTTTACTTCGGGCTTCTTAAAAACTTTCAGTACCTGCGGTCCCGAAAGGATTCCAAGAAAAATAGAATAAAAGATAGGAAACAGAATCAGTGTTCCCGGTCCCAACGGTACCTTGATCTGGCCGATGGAATCAGCGATCACAATAAAGATCAATGCGGCGAGGTAGATTTTCCATTCTTTTTTCAGGCGCTCGCCAAGGCCTGAATACATAAACTCCTGTTGCTTCATTTCTTTCCTCCCTGATGTGTGTTTGTTTCTAAACAGTAACATTCGCGGCAATTCTCCGGGGCTCCCATTCCTTAAGTAGAGCGTGTTTGAAAAACATTTCAACTGCTCATGAACAACTTCACAAAGCATTCTGTTTCTCTCGCATACTTTAGGTAAGCAACTGGTTGGATGCAGAAAACCGCCGTTATAACTGCATAGCAGTGTTTTTCATTTGGAACCGCAAAAATTTCAGCTCCTTCACACCAGGCACTTTACGCTTTTTTTCAGGATAAAAAAAGGACAAATGGATGTTTTTATTAAATTTTTCTAAAAATCATGGTATAATTTTCTGTATAAGATATGAGCAAATGGAGGTTCTTATATGACACTTGAAGAGCTGATAAAAACCTATCCTGACGTGGAAACCTACTTCAAATATATGCCAGAGGAACTGAAATCCAGGTACACGATCCGCAAATTTCCTCCGGGAACAATCATCCATCAAAAAGATTACGCCCTTGATTATTTTGGCATTGTAGTCAGCGGAGATCACCGGGTAATCAATGAATTTGAAAATGGCAATATTTTTATGATTGAAAAGAATGAAGCAATTGATTTTATCGGCGAAGTTGCCATTCTGGCCGAAAAAGCCACTACCTCCGTTTCTATTGAAACATTGACAGAATGCATTGTCTTCATGATTTCCAGAGCGGATTTTGAAATGTGGATTTCCCAGGACATCCATCTGCTCCGGCTTGTTGCTCACAAAATCGCCTACAAGCTATACCGTTCCTCTTACAACCGTGGGGCTAAACTTTTTTATCCCCCGACCTTTCTTTTCCTGGATTATCTGCTGAAATATGCATCTAACCACCATATTGAAGAGACTGGCGAAATTGTGTTAAAAAAGACCCGGGAAGGAATCCGCGAAGAACTGGGAATGACAGTAAAAACCATCAACCGGACAATCGCCAAGCTAAAAGAGGACGGACTTATTCATACTCGTAAGGGAAAAGTTGTTATGTCTCTGGAACAATATAAACTGGCACAGGAAAAAATCAGCACTTATGTAACATAACTTTATTTTCCAGCTAAAATCCGTATTTTTTTCCCATCTTTTTCTATGATGCCTTCATCTGCCAGTTTTTTCAGTTCCCGCATCATTGCGCTGCGGTCTACACTAAGATATTCTGCCAGAGTTGTATAAGACATAGGCAAAATAAAGCAGGCGCTTTGTTTTTCTGCCGCAACCGAGTTCAGATATGCCATAATTTTCTTCCGGGTGGAGCTCCTTGAAAGCACATAAATCCGGCTGGCCTGCTGACTGGCGCGCATGGCGATCATCTGGAGCAGGTTGCTGACCAGCTGGCTGTGGAATTTACAGGCATTTTCGCAACGCTTGATCACATGCTCGTAGTCGATAAACAGAACTCTCGTTTCTTTTTTCGCACAGACATAATAGTGCTGGGACTCTTCCGGAAGGAGAAAGGGTTCTCCAAAAACACTGTCCTTTTTCAGATCATCCAGCATATATTGATTCCCATCTTCATCGCAGCAATAGAGCGCCGCCTGCCCTTCCAGAATCAGCCCGATCTTCTTCATGGAACTGGCGTATTCCATAATCGTTTCATTATTCTGATAAGTAACCTCACGCATACAGAAACAAACGCGCATACGCTCCTGCTCCTCCGGGGTTATGTATGAAAAAAGTGTCACTGGGTTCATCCTGAAAATCCTCCGTTTCGTACATTGTAAAGTTTCGTTCACTACAAAATAGAATACATTATTTTGTTGTATTTGCAACAGATTTTATTCCAAAATTTGGTTATACTACAAGCATATTAAGGAAATGCCAGAGCATAACATAATAATCGACTTCATTTATGGCGATTTCTACGGAAGCAGATATATCCGTTTACTATGTAAATTGTAAGCAGTAGCAATAAATATCTCATGAAAAAGGAGACGAAAATCATATGAAAATCACAGATACCATCCGATATGCAGGTGTAAACGATCATCAGATTGACCTTTTCGAAGGACAATACAAGGTGCCAAATGGAATGGCATACAATTCCTATGTTATCCTGGACGAAAAAATTGCAGTCATGGATACCGTAGATGCAAATTTTACCCATGAATGGCTGGATAATGTTGACCGCATCCTGGAAGGCCGCAAACCAGATTATCTGATCGTACAGCATATGGAACCGGATCACGCTGCAAACGTGGCAAATTTCCTGAAAGTATATCCTGATACAACAGTTGTTGCAAATGCAAAAACCTTCAGTATGATTTACAACTTTTTTGGCCTTGAGCTGGAAGGCCAGAAGCTGGAAGTAACAAATGGAGCCACCCTCAATCTCGGAAATCATAATCTGACTTTCGTTTTCGCGCCAATGGTACACTGGCCTGAAGTTATGGTAACCTATGACAGCACAGATAAGGTTCTTTTCTCCGCAGACGGTTTCGGTAAATTCGGTGCTTTGGATGTAGCGGAAGACTGGGATGATGAGGCTCGCAGATATTTCATCGGAATCGTTGGAAAATATGGAGTACAGGTTCAGAAGCTGCTGAAGGTTGCCGCAGGATTGGATATCCAGATCATTTGTCCGCTTCACGGACCAGTTCTCACAGAGAATCTCGGACATTATATTGGCCTTTATGACACCTGGTCCTCTTATACACCAGAAACTGAAGGAATCGTCATCGCTTATACTTCTGTATACGGTCATACGAAAAAAGCCGTTGAAATTCTTGCTGACAAGCTCCGCAGCAAAGACTGTCCAAAAGTTGTTGTATATGATCTTGCAAGAGATGACATGTCACTTGCTCTGTCCGACGCTTTCCGCTACAGCAAGCTGGTACTGGCTACCACAACCTATAATGCAAGTATTTATCCTTTTATGCACGACTACATCACCCGCCTGGTAGAGCACAATTTCCAGAACCGCACTGTGGGTATCATCGAAAATGGTTCCTGGGCACCTCTGGCTGCAAAGGTTATGAAAGAAATGCTTTCTAATTGTAAGAAAATCAACTGGCTGGATACTACTGTGAAAGTACTTTCCTCAGTAAACCAGGAAAATAAAGATCAGCTGGAGGCTATGGCAAGTGAACTTTGCAAAGAATATATTGCACAGAGCGATGAACTGGCAAACAAGAACGATATGACAGCCCTTTTCAGAATCGGATATGGTCTTTATGTAGTTACCTCCAATGACGGCAAAAAGGACAATGGACTGATCGTCAATACTGTGACCCAGCTCACCGACACTCCGAACCGTATCGCAGTAAATATTAACAAGGCGAACTACTCTCACCATGTAATTCGCCAGACCGGAGTTCTCAATGTAAATTGCTTGTCTGTAGACGCTCCATTCTCCGTTTTCCAGCAGTTTGGCTTCCAGACCGGGCGCAGCGTTGATAAATTTGCCGGACAGAAGGTTTATCGTTCCGGTAACGGACTGGTATTCCTGGACAAATACATTAACGCATTTATGTCCCTGAAGGTGGAGCAGTATGTAGATCTGGGTACTCACGGAATGTTCATCTGCAGTGTCACAGAAGCCCGGGTTATGAACGACCTTGATACTATGACCTATACCTATTACCAGAAAAATGTTAAACCACAGCCTGAAACTGAAGGCAAAAAGGGCTTCGTCTGCAAAGTCTGCGGATATATTTATGAAGGCGATGAGCTTCCCGATGATTTTATCTGCCCGCTGTGTAAGCATGGGGCTGCTGATTTCGAGCCTATTGGATAATAAGTTGCATTGGTGATTTTCTAAGGGATAGTAAGACACATAATCAAACTTGTCTTACTGTCCCTTTTCAAATTAACTGTTCATAAATAATAACAGTTCCCACTACATCCACCAGGAAAAAGCGCAGATCTCATTTTTTCCTGAAATTCCGCTTCCAAAGCAGATTTCTCTAATATCTGCAAAGCGATTCGAAGATTACGGATATCTTTTTCCATATAGTCTGTGTAGTTCCCTCTGCCTACAAGCTTCAAATGCGTAATTCCAGCCTGCTTAAGGTGGTAAAGCGCACATAAACCACAACCGGTTTCACCGCACAGGTAGCCGCTGTCATCATACATATCTTTATTCAAATTCATTTTTGTTTCTAACATTATATCTGTGCTTTTATCTGTTTTTTGCACTCCCAATTCATAAGGAACCTTGCAAAGATATCCCATCTCATCACAATGAAGGGAATTGCAAAATGCACCGGTAAACTGACATTTCTCATTCAGAGCAAATGCCTCAAACTCCATGTCTTTTGTCTCTTTATTATTTTTACTGTTTCCTTCCAGGCTATTTTTCCCACATTGATCCACAACCGCTTTCATATCCTCAAACGTATTTTTCCTGTGAAAGATCACCCGTTTCAACTTTAGTTTTCCCAAAGTTTTTACCATCTGACTGTTCACTTCACCACATTCACCGCTTAGATGAATCTCACAGTTTATATCATTTTCTCTCAAATATACCAGCAATGCCGGATCTGCAATGATATAGCTTTTGAAACCAAGCTCCATACAATTCCGGATAATTTGTGCAATTTCCGGATACTGCTCTGGAATATAATACAGAGAATTAAAGGTAAGATGGACTGGTTTTTTGTATTTTTTCACCATTTCAGAGAGGATTTCCAGCTCGCTAAATGCACCCAGCTGGACATTGTAGCAGAGTACTTCCCGGCGGTTCAGAGGCAGAACAGTGCCATATTTTTTCGTCCAGGAGTATGGCACGTAGCCGCAAAAAAACTCATCTGCGCCAGCCTCTGCAAATCTGATATATTCATCTATGGAACCTAACCCGGCTACGATTTTCATGTGTTTCTCCCCTCACTTCAACTTTACTTTTTCCAAAGCACATGTCCAAAATCATCTGTATAATTCTCTCGCAAAATGGATACCACATATTACACAAATTATTTTTTTGGCATACTTACTTCCGCTTTCCAAGTTCCCAGAAAGCAACCGCACTTGCTGCTGCCACATTCAGAGAATCCACATCATGGGACATTGGTATTTTTACAGTATAATCACAGTCTGCAATGGTTTCACCAACAAGCCCGTCGCCTTCCGTTCCAAGGATAACAGCCAGCTTTTCTTCTGCATGAAGCGCAGGATCATCTATGCCCACAGAATCATCCCGAAGCGCCATGGCAACCGTCTTAAAGCCAAGTCTATCCAGCTGTTTCATCCCATCTCCCGGCCACTGTGTTTTCTTGTCAAAATAAGTCCAGGGAATCTGAAAAACAGTCCCCATACTTACCCTGGCAGATCTACGGTAAAAGGGATCACAACAGCCTCCAGTAAGCAGCACTGCATCCATATGAAGAGCTGCTGCCGAACGGAATATTGCCCCGATATTAGTGGGATTTACTACATTTTCCAGTATTGCGATCCTGCCTGCAGACTTGCAGATTTCTTCTACCGATGGCAACATCCGGCGTTTCAACACGCACAGCATTCCGCGTGTCAGCGCAAACCCAGTCAGCTTCACCAGCACACTATACTCTGCTGTATACACTGGAATATCAGGAAACTGCTCCAGGATTTCCTGTACCTCTCCGTTTTCCATCTCCAAATCTCTATGCTCTATAAGAAAAGAGACAGGTTCATATCCCGCATAAAGAGCACGTGCGATCACCTTCGGGCTTTCTGCAATAAAAAGCCCTGGTTTGGGTTCATTATATCTTAGCAGCTGCACCTCGGCCAATCTGGCGTATACATCCAGCTCCGGCGCATTAAACTCTTTTATTTCTATCCATTTTTTCATTTTATTTTCACCTTTTCACCAGTTATTCTCATTTCCTTTTAACATTCTATATAATTAAAAGCTTTAACAGCGTACACTCACAACAGCGAAACCACTACCCTGTCCACACCATTTTCCAGACACTTTTCCAACTTTTCATGCCTCTTCAGCATGTCCATGTCAATTCCAAATAATGAATTATACCGTCCCACCATATGCAGGTCTTCCGGATACAAAAGTGCATATTCTGCACAATACTGCGGACACTCCTTTGCAAGGTTCTGCCGTCCTCTTTCCCCGTTTATACAGATTGCCCGAAGGGGGCAATACTGGGAAGTATTGGTCTGGTAAAGTGGAATATGCAGACTGTTTTTCCCCTCTGGAAACTGCTGTTCATAGCCACAGGATTCCCATTCGAATCTCTGGATCCGAAATTCATTTGCAAGATGATTCCGGTAAAAATCAGCATTCAGATTGTTCATTTCGAACAGCTTCTGGTCGCCTTTTTTATACGAAATACGGGGATCCTTTTTCCGTTTATTCAACAAAATGCCAAGACACGGGCGCAGATTTTTTAGTCCAAATGCCCCGGCCATTCCCCAGTCATTTACAATCACCTCAACCGTGCAATTTTTCTCCTCGCACCAGTCATTAATCTGAGACAGCAGATTTTTCACAGAATCCAGCATATATTCGCGCACATAAGTAAAAGCAATTGTAATTCCTATCCGCTCATATAGTGCTTTTTCCATCATCCGAAACAAAATTTCTCTATCTGGAAACAGAAGATGACAGAATTGGTTTCCAATATAAAGGCGATCCGGCATCTCTCCGGACAGGATACGTTTCCGAATCAAACCCCTGCATGTGCCAATGCTTCTTTTCGCACTTTCCTGTAAAAATACGGCTAATGGTTTATCCAGATAGCTGCGATACAGTTCTGGTCTGTCCAATGCCAGGCAAAACTCCCATCTCGTAGGCTTGTTTTCCATTTTTTCCAGACTTGCTTTCTCGCGCTCTTTTTCTGTGCCTGCGTCAATCTCCCTCTGCCAGATACCCACCTGTTCTTCCAGACTTTTGTATTTCACTTCGTCCAAATTCCCCGCATAACCAGTCATACATTTCGTCAGCAGGCTGTCGTCATCCTCCAGCTTCAGATGAATATATCTGTTATACTGGCAGAGCAGTCTCTGAACCGCCTGCACATAGTTTTCCTGCTTCACCGCGACCTTATATTTCACAAAAAAATCGGAATATTCTTCTTCCAGCTTCTGGATTTCAAACTCCCGGATTTCCACTTCGTTATATTTTCCATACTCTATATCATAAAAACTGACTTTTAATCCAGAAAACTGCATTTTTTCAGTCTGGGCTTTCCCCAATCGAAAGCAAAAGCCAGTATCATCCAGCTCAGTTATCCGTACTTCTTTTTCTCCCACACAGCCAGCAAGCAGCCCGAACGGAATCATAGAAACCATTTTCCTCACCCCTCAGTTCCAGAGCCTGTCCCAAGCCCCGGTCCTTCCATTTCCTAAAATCGCAGTCACTTTACAGAAAGCCTTTTCCAAACACGTTCTAATAAAGAATACTACAAGTATATCCTATAAAATATAATTATACAATCTTTCTCCAAAACCTTTTTTTCTTCACAAAAGAGTGCTACAATTATATTGAATACACTATAAAATAAGGAGTCTGCTCCACCATGAAACAAAATCTCAAACGTATAATTTCTGCAGCTGTCATTGTCATAATCATTGCTGCAGCCTCTCTCGTGCTGTACTATAAGGTTATGAAACGGGAAGAGAACCGCTGCTGGAATACTCTGAAAGATTCTGCGAAATCAGTCACCTCCGAGCTTCAAATGAAATTCCAGGATAATATCACCACACTTGGCCTGGCTGCCAATGCCATGATCCAGGAGGACAAAATAGCTCCCGAAAAAATCCCATCCCTGCACCTGGATGTATTCGAAGAAAATACCCTGTTTTCCAGGATTGACGTTATTTATCCTGACAACACTCTCCTGCTGGAAAATGGTACTCTCGAACCTCTCCGCGGCGACATTACCTTCGATGATATTGCCTCCCGTGGCGAACATATTTCCACCAGAATGAACGATTCCGAGACAGGAAATGAATCTGTTTATTACTTTCTTCCTGTAGAAAAAGGCGGAGAAACGCAGGCCATTCTCACCGGTGTTATCGACCTGACTATCCTGCCTGATGTTTTCCAGATTTCCATTTATAATGGCCATGCAGCACTCTGCATTATCGACAGTAATGACGGAAACTATGTTATGGATACCTGGCACAGCACACTGGGAAATGCCTACGATGAACCTGACAGAGCACCGCTCAGTGGCTATCAGGATATTAATTTAAAAGAAGAGATCCGCAATCAGAACACTGGCACCGTTGCCTTTCAGTCTGAAACAAATGGACAGGACACATATATGTATTACACCCCGATTGGTCTTTTTGATTGGGAAGTCCTGGTCATTTCCCAAAAGAATATTGTATTTTCCAATCTGTTGTATTTGAGAAAATTGATGATTTTTGTTGGTATCATTGAATTCTTTCTTCTATTTATTTACTTTGCCTGGAACCTGTATACCGCTAACCAGCTGTCCAGAAGTCAGAAGGAAACAAGCGAACAGCTGAAGATTTCCAATACACTGATCCAATGCGTCACAGAGCTTTCTTCAGACAAGGATATTAATATTTCCATCCAGAATCTGCTGACGATCATCAACCAGTATTTCGATTCGGACCGTACTTATGTCTTCGAACTGAATCCGGAAAAGGATATTCTAACCAACACCTATGAGTATGTAAGAGGCGGCGTCAGTGTACAGATTGACAACCTCCAACAGGTTCCAATATCCGTTTTACCCAAATGGATGGAAAGCTTTTACAGATTCGAACCATATTATATTTCCGATCTGGAGCAGGAGCGTGGTTACGATTCCTATGACATGCTGAAAGAGCAGGATGTGAACCGGCTGATTGCCGTTCCTCTTGGTAAAAAGGGTGATCCCATCGGCTTCGTGGGTGTAGATAATCCAAGACAGTTCTATGATGATGCTACCCTGCTTTCCTCCATCCAGTTCTTCCTTACCAACAGCCTGGCTACCAAGAAACAGCAGGAACAGCTTCAATATATGAGCTACCGCGACATGCTCACATTCCTTTATAACCGTAATAAATATATTGAGGTACTGGATTCTTATAAGGGAAAAACGCTTGAAAAAGTGGGCGCTGCTTATATTGACCTGAATGGTCTGAAACAGATCAACGACAACCAGGGGCATGAGGCAGGAGATACCTTTATCCGAAGCGCAGCCCATGTCCTTTCCAGTATTTTCCCGGAAAACACTTACCGTATCGGCGGTGACGAATTCGTTATCATGGTGCATGATATTGATGCTTCTGAATTCCACGATAAGATGACGAAGCTTCAGCAAAATATGCAACAGCAACGGATCAGTATTTCTATCGGTTTTCTCTGGAAGGATTCCTGTGAAAATCTGGAAGAAATGCTCAAAGAAGCAGATCACCGAATGTACAAAGCCAAGAAAGCTTATTACCAGACAGCCGACAGACGGACACATAACCACTGATTAAAAAAAGATTCCCTGATCTTTGGGAATCCTTTCTGTTTCATATATCACTATTACAAATCATAACTCTGAAACCTGTAAAAAATATTTCTGGAGTCAATACACTTTAGAAGTTGAAGCCTACAGATTTCAAACTTCCATCTGTGCTCTGTGCGGTTACATCCTGGGCTACTACGCCTTCTTCTGTCTCCTGGATGTGAAGAGCACTCTGTGAGGTGTTCTCTTCTGCTGCTGTCTTGAACTCCATGCTGATTACTACTGCTTCGTCTGGAATTTCAATCTCAACACCATCTACGGTAAAGGTTACATCATAGAATGTGTACTCATCATCTTCTTTGGTACCAAGATCTCTGATGGAAGCCTGCTTCGCTTCTTCATATTTCTCGCTGCCAGCTTCAAGCTTAACGGCGTTCATTACGGTATTCTCCGGAATAGCTGTCTCGTCGAAAACCTTCGCTGTGATAATTACTTCATCATTCTCGAAACGGAAATCTGCAGCAGCTGCAGGTGCAACTGTCTCTTCTTCGCTCTCTGTTCCGTCTGTGAAAGCATTCATCTCGTCATCTGCGGAGCCATCTGAAAAACCATCAAGGAAGGCCTGGTCTTCTGTGTAGGCTTCGGTTCCCTGAAATTCCTCGGTCTGGGATGCTTCCGGCTGAGCTGTCTCCTGAACTGCCTCTGGCTGTGCTTCCGGGGTCTGTGCTGCTTCTGGCTGAGCTTCTGTAATCTCTGCCTCAGCTGCTCCTGTGAAGGCGTCCATCTCTGCCAGTGTCTCCGCATCAGTGAAATCTTCTGCTGAAACCATTGCGTATCCAGTAGTCATCATTGCTGCTGAAATTATAACTGCCATCGCTTTTTTTAATGTATTCTTTCTCATAATGGAAACCTCCTGATCTTCAAGTCTGTTACGTCATTTCCAAATGTAATCTTCTTAATGTAACTTCATTATATCAATAGGAGTGTTTCGTCAACTCTTTCTTCGGGGTGTTTTTTACTTTTTTTCTAATCTTTTTTTACCCAAGACTGCAAGACAAGCCAGAAGCTAAATTGCACACCTCTCTTTAAATGGTTATGGTTCTCAAAAAAGTTTTTCCCAGGAACAAAGAGAAAGCCCACAGAACGCTATATTCCGGGGCTTTCGTCTTTACTATCTTTCTATTGCCTGTTTGAGTGCTTCCTAGTTACTTCCTGTTT
This sequence comes from Blautia sp. HCP3S3_H10_2, assembly GCF_052122375.1. Taxonomy (NCBI): domain Bacteria; kingdom Bacillati; phylum Bacillota; class Clostridia; order Lachnospirales; family Lachnospiraceae; genus Blautia; species Blautia sp. HCP3S3_H10_2. Next base: position 90,512 of record NZ_JBQKCL010000007.1, on the reverse strand, counting down.
CTTCTGCGGCGTCTTTCTGTTTCTGCTGCGATCAGGGCACCAGCTGCCAGAAGGAGCATCAGATAGGTTCCGATCGGAGTATCATCTCCAGTCTTCGGAGACTTGGAGCCGTAACCGCCGGAATGATCTTCTGAGTATCCACCGCCCTCTTCTTCGTCCGTAGACGGAGTAGGTGTAACGGTCGGTGTCACAGTTGTCTCTTCCTGGTTGGTGATCACCACTTCTGCATTCAGATTGTTCTCATCAATTGTAACAGAATCTGCGCTTACGGTTACCTTATAGCCAAAGTCTTCAGAACCTGCAACTGGTTTTCCATTTGAATCTGTTTCGGTTACATACAGGGTTACTGTAGCGCCAGTCTGGGCGAGACCTACACTGATGGTCTCACTTACTTCATAACCTCCATCCATACTAAGCTGAATAATGTTCTGCTCAACCTGGGAGGAAAGCTGTGTATGCTCTGGATCATCAAAGATACCAGCATAGAATACTTCATCACTGTTCTTTGTGTCACCATCTGCACCCAGAACCCGTTTAGTAATGGTCAGCTTACCTTCCTTATAGAATCCATCTGGTGGGAAGCTGCTAAATACGTTCTCGAAGGAAACCGTTGTGATTCCATTCTCGTCGGTTACGGTTGTAGAATTACCATCACCAAATACTGCTTCATAAGTGGTTCCATCTGCAAGTGAACCGATAACCTGAGCGGTACCATCTTCTGTACACTCTCCAATGTAGTAGGTCTTACCGGCCTTAATATTATCAGAGAATACTACAGTGGAAGAATCCGCATTCTTGAATTCAAGTGCTTTCACATCGGAAACTCTCTTTGTGCATTCTTCATCGGAATACAGGGCTACATAGAAGGTCTGATCTCTTGCAACCAGATTATCTCCAATGTAGGTAAGTCTCTTTGTTACCGCAATGGATGCGGAATTTGCCAGGCTATCCTGTACAAGTAAAACACCGTTTTCAGAAACTGTAGTTGTTTTTTCTGTATCTACGGTTCCATCTTCTTTCAGAACAAATGTAGTGTCATTTGTCAGTAAATATCCATCTGGAGCTACTGTCTCGCGGAGGGTGTAGGTCTTACCGGTTTTCAGTTTCTCGGTAACATGAGCTTCCTTGGTGGAATCCCACTCATCTACAATGTTTCCATCCTGGTCAATGATCTGGATATGAGCACCTTCCAGCTCTTCTCCATCAGAGATGTCTACCTTGCTTACCTTGACAGATGTTCTGCTGTCTTCTACAAGAAGAGTTCCATCGTCTGTCATGGTTGTGCTGGTGTTATCCTTGTCAACGGTTCCATCCTCTTTCAGGGTGAAGGTTGTGTCACCAGTTACGGTGTATCCGTCTGGAGCTATTGTCTCACGTAATGTATAGGTTTCTCCAGGCTTCAGACCTGTTACTTCGTGAGCTTCCCATGTGGAATCCCACTCTTCGACTACATTTCCATCCTTGTCGATCACCTGGATATGGGCGCCGGCTAATTCTTTCTGGTCAGTGATATCCACTTTGCTGATCTTTACGGAAGTAATGGTATTTGTAATGATAAATCCTTCTGTTGCATTGCCTGTTACTGCGGAAATATAACCAGCTGCTTTACCAGTTTCCTCTACTGTATAAGCGATGTCTTTTCCAGCTTTCTTCTGGTCAAGGTCTGGCCATGTGTAAGTCCAGTTATTTTCTGCATTCAGAGTGATTTCTTCACCGCTGTTCTCTCCATCCGCTTTCAGCTGGACTTTGATTTCGTCTGGTCTGTGACCATCGCGGTTATTGTTGTCAACCCATGCCTTGGTAACGGTTACACTGGTCTTGCCAGGTGCATAGCTGTTGGTAATGTCGTAGCCGCTGATCTCGGTTGTATAATCAGCAACTGCATCCTCGGTTACAGTGTAAACGATTTCGTCACCATTTTCATATTTCGGCAGATCAGTGAAGCTGTAGCTCCAGATTCCCCTACCATCCGGGCTTACGGTCTTGCTCTGGATCTGGGTTCCGTTTGCAAGAAGGTTGATGGTTATGCTCTCCGGACGGATTCCGTCCTGGTTATCTGCGTCATCCCAGGTCTTGGTTCCGTTGATTTCGGTTGTCTCTGAGATGTGAGTGTTGGTTAAAGTAGTTACGGTTCCATTCTTGTCAGTCTTGGTCAGTTTATAGCCATCTACCTCTGGCTCCTTCCAGGTGTAAGTGATAAACTCGCCATTTTCTTTCTCTGGTAATCCAGTTACAGTCTCGGTCCAGTTGTTGTCTGGTTTCAAAGTAACTGTGGTGTCTGTTTCTTTTCCATTTGCAAGAAGAGTAACTGTGATGCTGGCCGGACGGATTCCATCCTGGTTATCAGCATCAGACCAGAGTTTGGTGATAGTTGCGCTGGTCTCACCTGGAGTGTAGCTGTTGACGATGTTGTAGTCATCGTAGGTTGTGGTGTAGCCCTCTACTTGAGTCTCGGTTACTGTGTAGGTGATTTTTCCATTCTCATTGTACTCTGGAAGTTTCTCAAATTTATAATTCCACTTTCCATTTCCATCAGGAGTTACCTTCTGGTCTCTAACTTTCTCACCATTTGCAAGAAGGTTTACAGTAATGCTTGTTGGACGGATTCCATCCTGGTCACTATTATCATTCCAGGTCTTGGTTCCAGCAATCTCGATTTCTCCTATATAAGTATTTGTGAAATCAATGGAATCTACCTTCTCACCATTTTTCTTAATAACCCGACTTACATTCAGGGTTCCATTTCCGGCATCTGTTACAGTTGCTTCTACTGTATAAACATTTTCGTCATAAGTAACAGTTCCATCTTTTCCCTTAACTTCTGATACTGTGTAAGTATGAGTACCGACATCCGCAAGCGTATAGTTGATTGCCGCAAATTTCACAGCTCCACCAGCTTCATTCGGAACTTTCTGAAGGACATTTTCACTCTCGTCCTTCAGTTCAAAGCTGAATGTGTCTGCTTCAAGAGTTTTATTCTTCAGAGTCTTATTTGCTTCCAATGTGAGACTTCCAGCAGCACTGTAAGTATTTGTAAATACGGTTCCACCTTCAGACTCAGTTTTGGTAATAGCCAACTTACCATCGCTACCCTCTGCTACATTTACTGTTATTGTTCGGGTTGCGTTTGAGTCGTTGGTTACGCCTTCTCCGCTTCCACTTTCTGTAATTGTATAGGTATAAGTCTTTCCAACATCCGCAAGACTGTACTTGATCTTACCAAATTCCAGCGCCTGGCTATAGCCGCTGGTTGCGGTCGTTGTTACACTTGTCTGGGCTGGCATTGGGGTATTGGCGGTTCCTCCCTCCAGGGTGAATGTCCATGCATCCCCTGCCTTGAATTCCCGGCCGCTTAATACCTTGGTTACTCCAAGTGTGGTCTCACCTTCTGCGTACTTGTTTGTAAAGGTTAAGCCATTCTTATCTTCTGTCTTTTGAACATTAAGGGTTCCGTCTCCGTTGTCAGTGACTGTAACCGTTACAGTTCTTGCTGCAATTGGGTCATTCTCCACGTTGGTCACGTTTCCACTCTCGGTGATTGTGTAAACATAAGTGCCAACTTTGTCGAGTGTGTAGTTAATCTTTCCAAAATCAAGTGTTTCGCTGTTTCCACTGGTTGCACTTGTGGTAATGACTGGATGTTCTGGCATCGGGGCTCCCTGGGTATCACAGGTCACTGTGAATGTCCACTTGTCTCCTTCTCGGAATTCCCTTCCCACCAGCTGCTTCTCTGCCTTCAGTTCTGTTTCCCCGGCTGCACTGTAGGTATTGGTAAAGGTTACTCCTCCTGTCGGCTCTGTCTTCGTAACAGCAAGCTTTCCGTCACTGCCTTCTGCTACTGTTACCGTTACGGTACGGCTTGCGTTTGGATCGTTGGTTACGCCTTCTCCGCTTCCGCTTTCGGTAATCGTATAGGTGTAAGTTTTTCCAACATCTTTAAGTTTATACTTGATCGTGCCAAACTCCAGTGTCTGGCTGTTTCCGCTGGTTGCGGTCGTTGTTACACTTTTCTGGGCCGGCATTGGGGTATCAGCGGTTCCTCCCTCCAGGGTGAATGTCCATGCATCCCCTGCCTTGAATTCCCGGCCGCTTAATACCTTGGTTACTCCAAGTGTGGTCTCACCTTCTGCGTACTTGTTTGTGAAGGTTAAGCCATTCTTATCTTCTGTCTTTTGAACATTAAGGGTTCCGTCTCCATTGTCAGTGACTGTAACCGTTACAGTTCTTGCTGCAATTGAGTCATTCTCCACGTTGGCTACGCTTCCACTCTCGGTGATTGTGTAAACATAAGTGCCAACATTGTCAAGTGTGTAGTTAATCTTTCCAAAATCAAGTGTTTCGCTGTTTCCACTGGTTGCACCTGTGGTAATGACTGGATGTTCCGGCATCGGGGCTCCCTGGGTATCACAGGTCACTGTGAATGTCCACTTGTCTCCTTCTCGGAATTCCCTTCCCACCAGCTGCTTCTCTGCCTTCAGTTCTATTTCCCCGGCTGCACTGTAGGTATTGGTAAAGGTTACTCCTCCTGCCGGCTCTGTCTTCGTAACAGCAAGCTTTCCGTCACTGCCTTCTGCTACTGTTACCGTTACGGTACGGCTTGCGTTTGGATCGTTGGTTACGCCTTCTCCGCTTCCGCTTTCGGTAATCGTATAGGTGTAAGTTTTTCCAACATCTTTAAGTTTATACTTGATCGTGCCAAATTCCAGTGTCTGGCTGTTTCCGCTGGTTGCGGTCGTTGTTACACTTTTCTGGGCCGGCATTGGGGTATCGGCGGTTCCTCCCTCCAGGGTGAATGTCCATGCATCCCCTGCCTTGAATTCCCGGCCGCTTAATACCTTGGTTACCCCAAGTGTGGTCTCACCTTCTGCGTACTTGTTCGTGAAGGTTAAGCCATTCGCACCTTTTGTCTGCTGTACACTAAGGGTTCCGTCTCCATTGTCAGTGACTGTTACTGTTACTGTTCTTGCTGTAACTGGGTCATTCTCCACGTTGGCTACGCTTCCACTCTCGGTGATTGTGTAAACATAAGTACCAACATTGTCAAGTGTGTAGTTAATCTTTCCAAAATCAAGTGTTTCACTGTTTCCACTGGTTGCACCTGTGGTAATGACTGGATGTTCCGGCATCGGGGCTCCCTGGGTATCACACGTTACTGTGAATGTCCACTTGTCTCCTTCTCGGAATTCCCTTCCCACCAGCTGCTTCTCTGCCTTCAGTTCTGTGATTCCACTTGCTTTATACTTACTATTAGTAAATTCCGCAGCTGCCGTATTAGATGTATCCTTCCCTTTACTATAAGTTACAGTAGGTGTTCCAAGTCCTTCCGGTACAGTCACTGTAACAGTCCAAGTGCTATTATCATATGTAATACCAGTTTCCGCATTTGAAGAATCTTCTGTAACTTTATAAGTATAAGTTCCTGCTTCTGTATATTTGATGTTTCCAAAACTCTTAATGTCATCATTTTGAGACGCATTAATTGACTTCACGCCATTCTCAGTACCTTTTGGCATTGGTGCATTTCCGTCTGGAGTCAATTTAAAGCTAAACGCTTTATCTGCTGAACCATTAGTAAATGTTTTCCTTACGTTAATACTTGCGGATGTTTCATTTTCTTTTTTCGTATTATTAAATGTAGGGATAGTTACAGTTGCACCATCTTTAGAACCTTTGTGGTAAGTAACATTTGCGTTTTTGCTGATAATCACTCCATTGTTAGAAACAGCTGTTACTTTTACTTCCGCATAATACTCAGTTGTATCTCTTGTATACCCTGCTATATCTCCTTCTTCTGTTATCTTATACCAATAAGTTCCTGTCTCTGTGATGTTTCCAAATGTATCAAATAAAACCAGGCCTCCATCACCATTTGTTTTGGCATCAACAGGAGTTGCATTTCCTTTATCATCCAGTTTATATAACTTAAATGTAAATTTTCCGGTCTCATTTCCAACAGGTGCTTTGCCATTGACAGTCTTTTTAGCTTTTAATGCATAGGATGTCACAGTTGGAATATCCTTTGATAAATTATGCCACTCTGCACCTCCACTTGTTACAGAATTTGCAATAATCCATCCAGCACCTACAGCCTTATTTTCAAAAGATCCCCTTGGAACTAACACTATTCCATGTATCTGATCTGACGTAACAGAACTCGCTTGGTTTAAATTAAAGATGATATTTTCACATGCCTTCTCACCAATTCCCCCATTTGCATAACCACTAATATTAACTTCCTGCCCATTAATCCAAATTTGATACTGCTTTAATTTAACTGTATCATCAGGAATATTTAATACGATATTTTGATTCTCAGTAATTTTAAATTTTAAATGTGTATTTGCATATTCTCCGTTTTCAAAATTAATGTAATATGTTCCATCTGAAAGCCCAGTTAAATCAAGTACACCATTTTCTTCCGCATCAGAATATTGAATTCCATATCGCTGTCCATTAGTTACTAGCTCATCACTTGTATTTTGAGCTTCATTTACCATGTTGGATACAATCTGCTGAATTTCCTGTCTACTGTATGTCTCAGTATCAATAGTTACTCCCTTATCTTTTATATCGCTGCTAAATTTTTTTGCAGCTTCTGGGGTCGTGTAAAGAATAAGGTCACCTTTGCCGCCTTCAGGATTTTTAAAAATATACCAGCCAGATTCAGTATACGCACCAATTAAAGTAGTTCCATTACCGCCATTATTTTTACTACTTTTCATACTACCAGAGCCATGCAATGTACCAACAGCAAGATTTGCCTCCAAATCCCCCTTACATGTAAACTCATTCGCAACAATACCAAAATGTAAAGAACTTCCTAATATAGATTTATAATCTGCGCTCGGTCCTGGCTGAAGCTGCGCTTGTATCTTTTCTATATTTACCGTCAAATTATTGGTATTGTCTTTATCTGCCGTTACAGAAATTTTAAATTTCTTATCCCCTTGTCTAATTTTATCTCCATTTTGCTTTACATCCTGCATCTCATACTGATATATTCCCTTAACTAAATAGAGATTAAAATTACCTATTTCGCTTGTTGTAAGAGAAACAGACCCGGCTTGAAGCGGAACTACATTTGATTTTGCATTAACCGCTTGATATTGTTCTTTTGTACCTAAAGTAATATACTTGTATTCCAAATTAGCCAAATCTAATTCAGATGATATATTTACCTGTATATTATACTGCTTACCATTAGCCTGCACCGCAGCCTGCTGGTTCTCCCCCTTCTGCTGCCGCACCATTCCCACTGTCGCCGCAAACGTGGTCACCGATGAGTCGGCCATGATCATCACCAGAGTGAGAAACAATGCTAGAAATCTTCTTACATACCCATTCTTCTTCATAAATTCTCATTCCTTTCTTGAACTTAGAATTGTGCATTTATTTTAACCGAATATGGATTGATTTCGAGTCATATTCGCGTATTATAAATGAAGCATTTTTTTGATACATTATATAATCTGGGTTCATTGTACTATTTTAACACATTGTACCATTTAGGCTCTTTCTCCAGCTCTTTCATTTCCGAAACATTTTAGCAAAATTAAAAGTTCCTTCTATATAAATACACTATATACTTCTTGTATAAGCCTTTATATTCCTCTTATGAAGTTCTTCGATCAACTATAACACCGTCGCTCTCGCACACCTCACCTACCGATGCCACGTAGAAATCCACCTGCGGAGATTTCTTCTCACCGGAGCATTTACGAAAGGCTTTTTCAATTCGCTTGGAAACTATCGGGCAGTTTTCCTGGCTGATTCCAATCAGCATGATTATGTACTGCCGCATATTGTATTTTGTATAAAAATCCCCTTTACGAACCGAGGACTGTATGGCTTTCTTAAGGGCATGGGACATGTCCCGCTCTTTTTCTTCTGAGACCTCATTTTTCTTATAATCCAAGGTACAGAGCATAACGAACACGGACAGTCCGGAGCGCTCCATCATACGGCAGAACACATGGTAAATGTCAATAAAGCTTGGGAACGGGCAATAGTAAGCACCTACTTCCGCATCTTTTTCCCGGAGCCTTTCCTTGATATCCTCAATGGCACCTGCTGCCTGGGAGGTACGCTCACCCATAAGCTGGAACTGCTCCAGCATCCGCGCAGACGGGGCAACTCCCAGCTCTTCGAACAGAAGCCTTTCTGTATTTTTGTAAACCTCCAGACCTTCTTTATATCTGGACATTCCGATCAGACTGTCGATCTCCCAGATCTGCCATTCGTCAAAAGGATAGATTTCCGCTGTCATATGGGAAATCCGGTGCAGATCCTCGTACCGCTCGTTGTTTTTCAGCCACTGGCATAGCTGGGTGGTAACCTGGAAATATTCATCCCGGCACTGGACATTTTCCACAGCCGCCCAGTTCTCCCCGATCATATCCGGGAGGAATTCGCCTTTATAGATTTTCCAGATCTTCAGCCACAACTGCAGTCGGTCATCCTCTCTTTTTTCCACTTTAGCCTGTTCTACCAGCTTCTTAAATTCACATACATCCACCCAGACCTTAATGTTCTCGTCCCAACAGCACATCCCGGACTGGATGTTAATGTATTTGCTCTCTGGCAGGCCGATGTCCTTCAGCTGCTTCCTCAAACGGAAAATGGTGTTATTAAGGCTGCCGTTTTTGTTCTCAACCTCCACCCGTCCGTAAAGTGCCTCGATCATAGCCGCTTTAGAGATTCCACCGTCCTGTGTGTGAAGCATAAGCAGCTGGAAAAGCTGCGTTGTTTTCGATCCCTTGTTGCGGTCTAATACCAGTTCTTTCCCTTCATATTCCAGGGAAAAGGTTCCCAGCATACAGACCTTTAGTATATTTTTCTCCATTTGCTTTCTCCATTAATGATATTAGCAATCAACATTATATAATATTCATTCTTCTGCACAATAATGCTATTTGTCAGCATCATGTTAAGGGAAAATCTTTTGATCTGATGTTTTTTCTTTCATAGGCAAAAGTTTCCCTTATAACTCCATAATATATTTTTTCTCTTTACGCGTCAATAAACATGGGACAAAACAACAGGAAAAAGGTTAAAATAAGACCCCAGTGCTGCAACACTGGGGTTTTTACTTGCTTCCCGGTAAATTCCTGTTTTTAATCAATTACTTCATATTGCATCATCTCATATTTCAGCTTCGTACCTTCCTTGATTTCTGCTGGCAAAAGTGCTCTGGCAACCAGCTTCAGTTCCGGGGAATCAATATCGGTTCTGCGAAGATTTGCATAATCTCCGTCAATTGACACTACCTCATAGTACCAGGTTTCTAAGATCATCTCTCTTCTCCTTTTCAATGGTCAGAATCTCTGAATTGAGCGTTTGCATTTCTGCTTTCAAGATTACGCATTCTCCGCTTCCATCTCTGCGTTGATCGTATCTTCGCTTTCTGCCATCGCCTGTAAAGTCATGGTCAGCAGCTTCTCCAGATCCCAGCCCAGCTGCTCGGCACCTCTCTGGATCACTTCACGGGAACATCCTGCTGCGAAACCTTTGCTCTTATATTTCTTCTTAAGGGATTTCAGCTCCATATCCTTGGTGCTCTTGGACGGGCGCATTAATGCTGCTGCCCAGATCAGTCCGGTCAGTTCATCTGCTGCAAAAAGAACTTTCTCCATTTCATGCTCCGGAGCCACATCAATGGTTGCACCACAGCCTACTGTAATGCCATAACCATGAGATACCACTGCATGGATCACCTCTTCGCCAACGCCAGCTTCCCGAAGCATCTCCGGAGCCTTCAGACAATGTTCCTCTGAGTAAAGTTCAAAATCAATATCATGAAGAAGTCCTACGATCCCCCAGTATTCTGCGTCATCTCCATAGCCAAGTTCCTTTGCGTACCATTTCATAACAGCTTCTACCGTCAGGGCATGCTGGATGTGAAAGGGATCCTGGTTGTATTTTTTCAGTAAATCAAATGCTTCGTCTCTTGCTATTGTCTGCATGTCAGTCTCTCCTCGTACGTCTAAATCATTTTTTATATATTTGCATCGGTTTCTGCATATCTGCATCAGCTTCGTATATCTGAATCATTTTCCGTATATCTGCATCCGTTTTCTTACATTGGGCATCTGCTTTTCACAGGCATATCCTCGCCTTTTACATATCTGCTGTTAAATTCCATATTAATCTGGCGGAGTTCTTTTTTGCCATCAATGTAATCCTGATACATCTCTGCCAGACCGGCCATGCAGCCGTCACAGCTGGCTTCTATGTTTCCCAGTGACTCTGCCACGATTTTCTCCCGCTCCTCACGGGTTGTTTCTGCAATTAAATATCCAGCCATTTTTCCCTCACTTCAAAATTTCATCTTTCTTATTCAGTAATGCCTCACAGGCTGCGCAAGCCGGACAGTCACAATATTTCTCTCCTGCAGCTTTGCGCTCTTTGGCGTGAGCCAGAATATTCTTCGCCCCATCTGCACCAAATACTTGCGCTCCCATGTCAGATTCTGCGAAGGAAATAAGCCCCTCAAGAGGCATGATATCTGCTTCCAGCTCTGCCACATAAGCTTTCGCTGCGGCTGCCTCGCCCTCTTTTCCCACTGCATCCAGATAGTTCTGGGCTGCCTCTTTCACCTCTTTGCATGCGGATGGTGCTGCCAGTAAATCTGCTGTTAATTCCTGAATTGTCTTTGCCATGGTAAAGTCTCCCTTCTGTGATTTATGCCTGATTCATTTCTTTATTTGGTTTACTTCTTAACTGGTTTCTTTTTTACCTTACCTTACTTTGCAACTTGCTTTAACTTCACAACTTGCTTTATTTCTTAACTTGCTTTCATTGGCTCGAGATTACTTTTTATGACATCTATTATAGCCTACTTTTCGGGGAAATCAACCTGTTTGTGACGGCACAGTTTCCATCTACTACATACTGCAAATTTCAATACCTTTTTTGTTTTGAATGTCCACTTTTTCGTTTCGAATGTCCACTTTTTTGATCATAAGCATCCACTTTTCCACTTCTTATTGCAACCCACTCCCCGAACTGTTATAATCTGAACAGACCTTATTACGCATCTATAGAAATATCAGAACTTATTACTATCTGAACAATTACAAATTTTCTTATAAAAATTCAGGAGGAATCTATGGAAAAGAAACGAGTAGGTGTGATTACCTTCCATAATTATGATAATTACGGCGCGATTCTGCAGAGCTATGCCCTTCAGAAGAAGCTGCGCGAGATCGGTACACAGCCAGAGATCATTGATTACCGCTGTGATTATATCAGTAACCCTTTCCGTCTTGTTAATCTGAAGAAGAAAGGGCTTTTTAACTATATTTACGGTGCTATCGGCCATATCTGCTATATTCCACGCCGCTTCAAGTGCAACAAATTCCGTAAACACATGCGTTACAGCCAGCCTGTGACCCAGGGTAAAATGCAGCCGGTTGCTGGCAAATATGACATTTATATTGCAGGAAGCGACCAGATCTGGGACTATAAGCTTACCAATTTTGATACCACTTATTTCCTCGATTTTGTAAAAGAGGGGAAAAAGAAATGCAGTTATGCCGCAAGTATCGGCGAGAATCTCCCCCCGGAAGATTACCAGCAGAAGTACAAAGAGCTTCTTTCTGATTTTGATGAAATTCTTGTCCGTGAGGATTATGGCGCTGATATCGTAGAGAACCTGACAGAGAAGCGTCCCGAAGTGGTCTGCGACCCCACGCTTCTTCTCACAGCAGAAGAATGGGATAAGCTTCTGGTGGAGCCGAAATATAAAGAGAAATACATCCTGGTATACCAGCTTGGCATTAATAAAGAGATCGTGGATTTTGCACGCCGTCTTCACGATAAGACCGGTTACCGTATTGTTTACATTCCATTCCCGCTTGTGGGACTCCTGAAATGCGCTTGTAAGATCACTGTAGGACCGGCAGAATGGATGGGTCTTTTCAAAAATGCAGAATATGTGATTTCAGATTCTTTCCATGGCGTTGTATTTTCCCTTATTTTTAACCGCAAATTCTTCGCCAAGGTAAACGGGCACCATATGAACCGCCGTGTACAGCAGCTTCTTAATATGGTAAATCTTACCGACCGGACTATGGATAATGTTTCCTACGAGAAGCTTACCGAAGAAATTGATTTCACCTATGCCAACGAGCAGATTGCCCGTTTCCGGGAGCATTCTATGGAACAGCTCCGCAAGATGGTGGAAATGTGCTAGATCTTACTACCACGGAGGTTTTTACCATGCTTACACCCGATCAAAAAAAGCAGGACTGCTGCGGCTGTATGGCCTGCAGTTTTACCTGTCCCAGATTCGCCATCTCCATGAAGGAAGATGAGTGCGGTTTCGTTTATCCTGAAATCAATCAGGAATTATGTGTTCACTGTAATCTTTGTACCAAGGTCTGTCCCCTTCAGGAAAATTATACTGGAGCTGAGGCAGTTCCGGATATTTACGCCCTGCAGAATCACCAGAAGGATATTGTAAAGGAGAGTTCTTCCGGTGGTATGTTTTCCCTGCTTGCAGACTGGACGCTACAGCAAGGCGGTGTTATTTATGGCGTAGCTTTTGACGAAGGTTTCCAGGTACGCCATATGCGTGCAGATTCTGCTGCAGGAGCCGCTGCTTACCGCACTTCCAAATATGTCCAGAGTGATCCTTCTCAGGTTTACCAGACTATCTGTGAAGACCTGGAAAATGGTCTCACTGTACTTGTCACAGGCACCCCATGCCAGATTGCAGGAGTGAATCATTTCCTGGAAATGAAGCATGCCGATACCAGCAGATTTTATACCTGTGATAACATTTGCCATGGTGTTCCAAGTCCAGGCGTATGGCGGGATTATCTGAAAATCCTGAGCACCCGGCATATGGCTCCGGATACTCAGATCACAGCCATTAATATGCGCAGCAAGCGTCTTTCCTGGAAGAAACACATTATGGATGTGGAGACTTCAGCCGGAACTCTGGAAGCTGTCAATGAATTTTCTTTCGATGACATTTATCATAGCAACTACCCGGTACGTCCTTCCTGTGCCCACTGCCATTATACAAGCTTTAAGCGTCCTGCTGATTTCACACTGGGTGATTTCTGGAATGTAGACAGTGCCGGAATCAAATTTGATGTCACCGGTGGCGTCAACGAAGTACTTGTAAATACCCCTAAGGGAAAACAGCTGTTTTCCCAGCTTAAAGAAAAAGCAGCCAGCCAACCGGTTTCCAAAACAGCAGGATGGCAGCCTCATCTGGAATATTCTGCAAAAGCCCCGGGAAACCGTGACGCATTCTGGGCAGAATATACAGCCGCTGCTTCCCTGGATGAAAAAGAGACGATTCTCCGGAAATACATGAAGGGCTCTGCCCTTACGCAAATCATCCGCAAGGTAAATCCTATTCTCCAGAAAACAGGATTATACAGTGTTGCCGGAAAACTCTATAAAGCAGTATTTGTAAAAGGATCTAATAAATGAATAAAGAAAAAAATGTAAAAAAAGCTTTTTTATGGAATATGATCGGAAGCACCTGTTATTCTGGTTCTTCCTTTCTGTATCTTCTTGTTGTAACCCGTATCTGCGGGGCACAGCTGGCTGGTTTTTATTCTCTCAGCTATGCCACTGCCCAGCTGCTCCTCCAGGTTGGACGCTACGGTGTCCGAACCTACCAGGCCACAGACCTGAACCGTAAATATTCTTTTTCTGAATACAAATTGTCCCGTCTGATCACCTGTGCCCTGATGATGCTGTTCGGAATCGTATACAGTTCCTATAGCTTCAGCGGCGAATACATCATCATCAGTATTTTTATCATCATGATGAAAATGATCGATGCAGTAGAGGATGTTTTCCATGGCAACCTGCAGCAGAAATATCATGTGGAGCAGATGGGAAAATCCCTGGCAATCCGCAACATTTACTCAGCTGTATTTTTCACAGGCGTTCTGATCATCACCAAAAGCCTGTACATAACCTGTGTCGCCACCGCCATTACTTCCTTGATTCTTTGCCTGGCTGTTAACACCTGGTTTTCAGGCAGATACGGAACCCTCGGGGAAAAACAGGGATCGCCTGCCTTGTCCCATGTATGGGAGCTTCTTAAGATCTGTACCCCTATGTTTGTAGGCACTTTTCTTTCCCTGCTCCTTTACAATGTTCCGAAATACGCCATGGCAGGTGTTATGACCGATGAATACCAGACCTATTATAGTATTCTTTTTATGCCATCCTTCGTCATTACCTTAATGTGCGAATTTGTGTTCAAGCCTACGATTACTACAATTGCTGAGCTTTGGTGGGAAAACAACATTAAGAAGTTCGTGACTTACGTACTCCGTATTATCGGCATCATTCTTGTATGCTGCGTAGGAATCGTAATTGGCGGACATCTTATCGGCAGAACTTTACTGGAGATTATTTATGGGGTAGATCTTTCTCCATTTAAATTGCAGTTTATTGTACTTCTTGTAGGCGGCGGAATCAGCGCAGAGGTTTATATGCTATACAACATCCTGATTGCCATCCGCTGGGGAAAATGTCTCCTTCCGGTATATTCCATCACAGCAGTTCTTACCATTGCCGTGGCCCGTACCATGGTGAAACAGTGGGGAATTATGGGGGCCGCTTTGAATTATCTGCTCTCCTGCTCCATTTTGTTTATTCTGTTCACGGGAATTCTGGTTTTCGTTATTCTGAAGAAAAAAGGGCAGAAGAACACTGCCCAGTAGTTTTTTAGAAGTTTTTTAGAAGCTTTTATTTAAGCTGATATTTCCGGATTCCTTTATATCCAGATAGCGCAAGCAACAAAAGCAGATCACGCTGCGGGCCTTTCCAGGACTCCACATGCTCATACCATTCGTGAATCGTATGCTCTCCGCCGCCTTTTCCGCCCCAGCCCACAGTGATTGCCGGGATTCCAAGGCTGATAGGGATATTGGCATCTGTGCTGGCAGCGCCGATATAGACTGTCTCCATGCCAATTGCCTGGTTCGCTGCATCAGCAGCGCGGACGATGAGACAGTCTTTCTCCTGGCTTCCAGCCGGGCGCTTTCCTTTCTGCTGGAAGGTTACACTGATACTTTCTTCTGTTCTTCCCGAATTCACATAGTTCCAGCGCGCATTTTCCTCCTGAACAGCCTCTTCCACCGCCTGGTGAAACTTTCCAGACAGCTTCGCCAGCTCACCTGCGTCCACAGAGCGCATATCGATCAACATGGAGCATTCTGCTGGGATTACATTTACGGAGGTCCCACCATTTACAACGCCTACGCTGAAAGTGGTTTTCGGATTCTCCGGCACCTGGAAATCACTGATTTTCCCGATTGCCCGTCCCATTGCATGAATCGGATTGGGGATTCCGAAACCAGTGAAACTGTGCCCACCGGTACCATGAAAAGTTACCAGATAGCGCTCACTTCCAACGGCCTGGTAAATGATTCCGGCAGTATTCTTGTCATCTATGGATACAAAGCCATCATACTTATCCGCAGTCGTTCCTTCAACCCAGTTCTCCTGACAATCTCTCTCGCTCGTCCGTGAAATCCTGTCTGCGCAGTCATTTTTTCCTATACTATTGTTTCTGTCAGTATTTGCTCCAAATGCATGCTTGGTTCCACGCAGATCGCCTAAACCTTCTTCGCACACATTTGCACAGAAAACAATATCTCCCTCACCATGGATTCCTGTGGCTTTCAAAGCTCTCGCCAGGGTAAGAAGTTCCGCCACAGCTCTGGTATCATCCCCGATTCCCGGGCAACTGTAACGGTTTCCCTCTTTTTTCAGAGTAAGATCTGTCTCTCTTGGAAAAACAGTGTCCGTATGTCCCGCGATCATGATCCTTGGCCCATTCCCGCTTCCTTTCCAGGTTCCAAGCACATTTCCCACTTCATCTATACGCACATTTTCCAGCCCGGCCTCTTCCATCTTGCCCCGGACATACTCTGCTTTTTCCCGCTCTTCATAAGAGGGCGCTGGAATCTGGCACATTTCAAGGTGTTCCTTCAGAGATCTCTCGTCGTCCTCCTTTAGGAACTGTAAAGCATTCTGTACTTCTATACAATTAAGCAATTCGTCCATCGTTTTGCTCCTCGGATATAAATCCTGATTTTTCTATATAACACGAAAATTCAACTCGATAATTATCTCTACCAGACTGTTACTTTTTGCAAAAGATTTTACCGGGTTTCATTTTTAAACGGATTTTAAAATATGTGGGAATATTTTCCCTACACGCTATATTACAACCTCTCCAGCAATTTCTCCAGATCTTCATAGCTGCTGATATTATTGGATTCCCTGCGAAGCCCTGCGCTGTGTGGCATTCCCGCGGTATACCAGGCCACATGCTTGCGCATCTCCCGGATTCCGATAAATTCCCCTTTTAATTCAATCTGGGCTCTGGCATGTTTCAGGATCATTTCTTTAATCTCCGGCAGAGATGGTCTGGACATCTCCTCACCAGTTGCAAAATAGTGGTTCATCTCCCGGAAAATCCAGGGATTCCCCTCTACAGCACGCCCGATCATCACGGCGTCACACCCTGTCTGTCGAAATAAAGCCTCTGCTTTCTTGGGAGAATCCACATCCCCATTTCCGATAACCGGAATAGAAACAGCTTCCTTGATTCTGGCAATAGTCTCCCAGTCTGCCGTTCCTGAATAATACTGCTGTCTTGTCCTTCCATGGACTGCGATTGCCGCAGCTCCGGCATCTTCCACACGCTTCGCGATTTCTACAATATCTACCGGTTCATTTTCAAAACCGATACGTACCTTCACCGTAAGGGGCTTCCTGATCGCAGACGAAACATTCTTCACAATATCCACGATCAGATCCAGATTCTTCAGAAGCGCAGAGCCTTCCCCGTTATTTACCACCTTCGGCACCGGGCATCCCATATTGATATCCAGGATATCAAAAGGCTCCTCCTCGATTTCTTTCGCCACTTCTGCCATCAGCAAGGGCTCGCTGCCAAAAAGCTGGAGGGAAATGGGATGCTCCACAGGGTCTATTTTCATCAGCTCCCTGGTATTTTTATTCTTATAAGAAATTGCCTTGGCACTGATCATTTCCATACAGAGAAGCCCGGCCCCCTGCTCCTTACAAAGCCTGCGGAAGGCAAGGTCTGTAACACCTGCCATCGGGGCGAGGACAAAACGGTTAGGAATCTCCACATTTCCGATTTTCCAGACTGGGGACTTTGGAAGTTCATGTCCGCCACCTGCCAGGCTATTTTCTTCAAATTTCAAATTGCTATCCATATCACCTTTTGCTTTCACTTATTCTCCCTGGTTATCGTTCTCCATCTCTTCCCCAAGGAAAAAGACACGGTAATACATTTCCAGGGATTCCAGAAGCTCCTGCTTCTCATTGCGCAGCTGCTTGATCTTCAATGCGCCGCCGATATCGTCATAAAATCCATCAGCTTCAGCTGCCTCTGTCTTAAACTGCAGATTCCCATGATCATCGAATTCCAAAGTAAAAATCCCACCGATCTCCTCTGTGTAAAGAACGCACATAATCTGAAGCTCTTTTTTCACATGATCTGGCAGAGAATCAAAATCTTTATTAAAATAATATTTCTGCTCATAAGCGCTTGCACCGCAAAGCACTACATTCTCCTGATACAAGTACATACCACCTTTCTTTGATAAAATATATCCGTTTACGCAGATATCGCCATGACTGAAAGCCAATTACTCCGCGCCTTTATACATAACTATACAGTCCACGCACCGAAACCTCTCCGGCGCTGACTGCCTCTATAGTTCCATCCTGCTTTTCCACCAGCAGTTCACCGCCATCTGTGATTCCTCTGGCAATCCCCTCATAAGGTTCTTTCGCCAGCACACGGACCGGCTGGTTATAATTTGCAAGAATGCTTTCGTATTCTTTCTTTAATCCGCTGAGATCACAGGTCGCAGCAAATTTCTCATAATATTCTTCAAAGGCTTCCATCACAAGGCCCGGGATCTGGCTCCGGTCAAATTCCCTGCCGCTTTCCAGGTAAAGGGATGTTGCCTTATCTGCCATCTCCTCCGGAAATTCCCGTATATTTACATTAATTCCCACTCCGATGACTGCATAATCGATTTTTCCATCACGGACCCCCATTTCAGTAAGGATTCCACATATTTTCTTACGTGAAACCACCACATCATTGGGCCACTTAATACTTACATCAAGCCCAAGGGTCTTCACTGCCTTCGCCACTGCCATTCCCATTACAAGAGTCAGTGTAGGCGCATATCTTGGCTCAAATTCCGGCCGCAGAAGAATGCTCATCATAACGGAAGTTCCTTCCGGCACCTCCCAGGATCTGCCAAGGCGTCCTCTGCCTGCTGATTGGAATTCAGCCAAGGCAAGGGTTCCCTGAGGCGCACCCTCCTTCGCCAGCCGCTTGATCCATAAATTGGTTGAATCAGTTTCTCTTGCAAAATGGACGGTTTTGCCCGCCCATTTTGTATGTATCTGATCTGAAATTGTTACTTCATTATACGCGCTGCTTTCCGCAGCTTTTTCACAAGTGCCGCTTCCCACAGCTTTTTTCCGTAATTCATTCTCGGAAATCATTTCTCAGATATCCTTTCTTCTGATGCCAGCTTCTGCCTTTATTGCACTTCCAGAATCTATTGCCGGCTCCAGAACCATTTCTCTTGCCTGTTACGCACCTTGTATTTCCTAAAGCTGCGTCTTTTCAGGTCTTATTTTCCTTATTTGCTCTCCGGCTCGCCAAGTGTAGCAACCATAACAGCCTTGATGGTATGCATACGGTTCTCAGCTTCATCAAATACTTTGGATGCCGGGGACTCGAATACTTCATCGGTTACTTCCATATCTGTCAGGTTGAAACGCTCGCCCATCTCTTTGCCGATCTTTGTCTTAAGATCATGGAAAGCTGGCAGACAGTGAAGGAAAATCGCTTTCTCTCCTGCGTTTTTCATAACTGCAGATGTTACCTTATATGGAGTCAGATCATGGATTCTCTCTTCCCATACTGCATCCGGCTCGCCCATAGATACCCATACGTCTGTGTAAATAACATCAGCATCTTTGGTTCCTGCTTCCACATCCTCAGTAAGGGTAATGGTAGCGCCAGACTGTGCGGCATACTCTTTGCACTGTGCTACAAGCTCATCATTCGGGAAATATTTCTTGCTGGTGCAGGCTACAAAATGCATACCAAGCTTGGAGCAGGCAACCATCAGGGAGTTACCCATATTGTAACGGGCGTCACCCATATATACCAGCTTAATACCTTTCAGATGTCCGAAATGCTCACGGATGGTAAGCATATCTGCCAGCATCTGTGTCGGATGATATTCGTTTGTCAGACCATTCCATACCGGAACACCTGCGTATTTCGCAAGATCCTCAACGATCTCCTGGCCGAATCCACGATACTCGATACCATCATACATTCTTCCAAGAACTCTTGCGGTATCTGCGATGCTCTCTTTCTTGCCGATCTGGGAACCTGTAGGATCCAGATAAGTGCTTCCCATTCCCAGATCATGTGCTGCTACCTCAAAGGAACAACGTGTTCTGGTACTGGTCTTTTCAAAGATCAGGGCGATATTTTTGCCCTTGTAATACTCGGTAAGCTCACCAGCTTTTTTCTTTGCTTTTAACTCAGCGGATAAATCAAGAAGATACAGGATTTCCTCTGGTGTAAAGTCTTTCAGTGTCAAAAAATTTCTGCCTTTTAAATTCATGATAATTCTCCTCTATCTTTAGTCTTCCTTCTTCTCATCCACCACAACTTCCTTCAGGGAAGCAGCAAGCCCTGCCAGATTCTGAATCTCTGACGGGATAATAATCTTGGTAGACTTACCGTCTGCCACTTTCGCAAGAGCCTCGAAGCTCTTCAGGGTAAGGACTGCATTGTCAGCTCCGGCTTCTTTGATCATACGGAGACCTTCTGCATTCGCTTTCTGAACCTTCAGGACAGCCTCTGCCTGACCTTCAGCCTCTTTGATCATACGCTCCTTCTGAGCCTCAGCCCGAAGGATAGCAGCCTGTTTCTCAGCCTCTGCGTCAAGAATCGCAGATTCTTTTTTACCTTCTGCAACAAGAATGGTGGATTTCTTCTCACCTTCTGCGATCAGGATTGCTTCACGTCTCTCACGCTCTGCCTTCATCTGCTTCTCCATTGCTTCCTGGATAGCAGCCGGAGGAATGATATTCTTAAGTTCCACACGGTTCACTTTGATTCCCCATGGATCTGTAGCCACATCAAGAGATGCGCGCATTTTGGTATTGATCACCTCACGGGAAGTAAGGGTTTCATCCAGTTCCATGTCTCCGATGATATTACGCAGTGTCGTAGCAGAAAGATTCTCAATCGCCATAATCGGATTCTCAACACCATATGCATAAAGCTTCGGATCTGTAATCTGGAAAAATACAACAGTGTCAATCTGCATGGTTACGTTATCTTTGGTGATAACCGGCTGCGGTGGAAAATCTACAACCTGCTCTTTCAGATTGACCTTTCTTGCCACACGCTCTACAAATGGAAGTTTAAAATGCACACCGGTTCCCCATGTTGCCTGATAAGCGCCCAGGCGCTCAAGTACGATCGCATATGCCTGTGGTACGATACGGATGCAGGATGCAAGAATCCATAACACCAAAACAATGACGATCAATAGAATTAACACACTTCCCATAATTACGCCTCCTTCTGCTCCACGATCAGTCTCACGCCGTGGACTTCTTTGATTTCTACTACAGTGTCAACCGGAATTGTTACGCTTTCATCAGATGTCCGTGCCATCCACTCGATGTCGTTAATGCGAACCTGCCCGGTTCCCGCCAGGTTATTAATCTGCTGGATCACAACCGCACTCTTCCCCAGAAGACTGTCTACATTCGTTTTCTCTGTATTCTTATTCAGAAGCTTCATCGCTGCCGGTCTTGTAAAGAACAGCAGGATCAGCGAAACAAAGAAAAACAGAAGCAGCTGCGGCACAATTCCAAACCCCAGGCCTGCAGCGATTGCGGCCACCAGTGCACCACCTGCAAACCAGATGGTGGTAAGCGCCGTGGTAAGCCCTTCAATAACCAGAAGCACAGCCAGGATACCCAGCCATATAATAGGTTCCATAAGACTCCCCCTTTCGAACAGGCGTCTGTCAAAATCTGTAAGATTCTACAGTCACGCTCTCTTCTACCGTCTCTGTCTTGCAGCCTCGTACATCAGGACACCTGCAGCCATGGCTGCATTCAGGGATTCCACTTTACCACACATGGGAATCCGGATCAGACAGTCAGCCGCTTCTGCTGCTTCTTCTGTCAGCCCGTTTCCTTCATTTCCTATAAGAAATGCTGTGCCGCCCTGATAATTCTCCTGATCGTAGGCATTTTCCCCTTTCAGGTGCGCTGCAAAGGTACGGATACCTTTTCGTTCCAGTTCTGCCTTTAATGATACCACATCCTCTACATATAGGAAAGGCATTCTGTAAATAGATCCCATCGTGGAACGGATCACTTTCGGATTGGTAATATCCACACAGGTTTTGGTAAGAAAAACACCGGAAACACCTGCTCCCTCACCAGTCCGGAAAATAGTTCCCGCATTTCCCGGATCCTGAAGATCCTCCAGAACCATCACCAGCGGGGATTCCTCTTTCAGGATATCTTCCGCCGTCCACTGGGGTTTCTTCAATACGGTAAGGATTCCCTGTGGAGTCTTGGTGTCACACATCTGGCGGAAAACATTGTCTGCCACGATTTCTCTCTTTTCTTCCGGAAGTGTCAGCACCTGTTCCATCAAGGATGCGTCAGTGGTCAGCGCCTCTGTCACATAAACCTTGGAAATCCAGTCTCTTGGTGCTTCGCCGAACATCTTCCGTCCCTCAGCCACAAACAGCCCCTGTTCCCTGCGGGCTTTGGCTTTCTGATTTAACTGTATGATGTTTTTTACCTGTGTATTATTTGCACTGGTTATCATAAAATTCCCTCATGTTGCTTTATAACTTTCATTTTCGGGAAACGCCCGCATTAACAGCCATTTCCGTTTATTATGATTTTCAGTTACTGCGCCCAAAATAAACAATACCATTTATAATGGCTTCCTAAACCGGTTCAGGTCCTCATTCCTGCCAACTGCCACCAGTACACTTCCTGCCTCCAGCTTCTCTGCCGGATCCAGATTTACGTTTACTGAATCGCCCTTTTTAACAGCAACCACATTGATGTTATGCTTCTCACGGGTCTTAAGTTCGGAAAGGCTCTTTCCTGCCCAATCCTCTGGAATGAGGAATTCTGCCATGCTGAACTCTGTAGACAATTCAAATACATCCTCAAATCCACTGGCAGTAAAATTCCTGGCCACACGCACTCCCATGGAACGCTCTGGAAAGATCACCTGGTCAGCCCCGATTTTCTCCAGGATACGGCCATGAAGAGTGTTCATGGCTTTCGCCAGGATCAGCGGTACCCCCAGGTCCTTCACCTGCATCGTTGCTGTGATACTAGCTTCCATGTTCTCTGCAACTGCAATGATCGCAACATCTACATTCTGCACGCCCAGGGATTTCAAGATTCCAGGCTCGCGCACATCCGCACGTACCGCATAGGTCACAGAATCTGCGATCTCCTGGATATTTTCATCTTTATCATCAATTGCCAGTACATCATAATCCGCATTTGCAAGCTCTTTCGCAAGAGTCATTCCAAACTGGCCCAGGCCAATGACTGCAAAGGATTTTCCACTCATCATTGTCTCCTTTATCCGATCATAATATTCTCTTCTGCCAGATGCACCTTCTCCACCCGCTTCTGCGCCCGGGATACCACAGCTGATCCAAGTGTCAGAGGTCCAATACGTCCAACATACATGGTAAATATAACGATCCATTTGGCTGGTGTATTCAGAACAGACGTCATCCCTCTGGAAAGTCCTACCGTTCCTACCGCAGAAGTCAGCTCATAAAACGCATCTACAAAATCCGCTTCCGGCATAACTGCAAAAAGTGCAAGTAGTGAAACAAACAGGACTCCCACAGCCATCCCAACAACAACCAGCGCGGAACGAATATAGCTGCTCCGGATTTTTCTTCCGCATGCTTCCACGTCTTTCTTACCACGGAGGTTGGTGATCGTGCTCAGTACCAGTACCGCAAGAGTCGTGGTCTTTACGCCGCCTGCCGTTCCCATGGGAGAACCGCCAACCAGCATAAGGAACAGACAGATCATAACAGTCCCGTTGGTAAACGCAGCCTGGTCAATGGTTAAAAATCCCGCTGTTCTTGTGGTAACAGACTGGAATAGAGAAGCCATAAGTTTCTGTCCGAAAGACAGATTCCCCATAGAGTCCGGATTATGGTACTCAAACAGGAAAATCAACACAGTTCCGCCAGCCAGCAAAATCCCGGTGGTAACCAGTACGATCTTGCTCTGCAGACGAAGTGTCCTGTAAAATCTGCGGGCTGAAAGCTTCTTCCGGAAAACCAGTTTCATATTTTTCCAGATATCCCACCATACAGGAAACCCAAGTCCGGAAGCAATGATCAGACCTATGGTTACTATATTTATCCATGGATCTGTCACATAGTCTGCCAGGCTGTTCTCTCCCAGCACATCAATTCCTGCATTACAAAAAGCAGAAACTGCAGTGAAAATCGCCTGTGCAACGCCTTTCACCAGTCCAAATTCCGGGACAAAACAGAAAGCATAGCCGATAGCGCCAATTCCTTCTGCCGCAAACACACAGAGGATTACTCTTCTCACTACACTTACCAGACCGGACATCTGCTCCAGATTGTAGGATTCCTGGATCATCCTGCGGTTCCTCATGCTGATCTTTTTATTCAGCGAAATGAAAATGATGCTGGCAAGGGCGATCAGGCCGATTCCACCGATCTGTATAAGCAGAAGGATCACCAGTTTCCCGATCAAGCTCCAGTGGGTAGCCGTAGTCACAGTCACAAGCCCGGTCACACATACACAGGTAGTGGCTGTAAACATGGCATCTGAGAACGAAGTGGTCTGTCCAGCTGCCGCACAGATGGGCAGCCACAAAATTAGTCCTCCTACAAAAATTACCCCCGCAAAGCTGAGGGTAATTATCTGTGCTGTATTCAATTTATGCAATCTGTATTGCAGTCTTTGAATAAACATAAGCATTCTTTATTATTTCTTATAATTATGAGAAAGGGACTCACAAACTTCCCACATGTATGGAGTTACGCTCTTCTCCATTGCAAGAGCCTCATTGATATCGAAATCAACGAAATCACCATGGCGGTATCCAACAACACGGCTCTTCTTGCCTTCCAGAAGAAGGTCTACTGCCATAGCACCCATCATAGATGCATATACACGGTCTTTACATGTCGGGCTTCCACCACGCTGCATGTGACCAAGAATAGTAGCACGTGTCTCGATTCCTGTAGCTGCCTCGATACGTGTCGCCATAGCCTGTGAATGACCGATACCCTCTGCATTGATGATGATGTGGTGCTTCTTACCCATCTTACGGCTCTCAATAATATTATTGATCAGCTTCTGCTCATCATAGTCATATTTCTCAGGGATCAGAACGTCCTCAGCTCCATTGGCAATACCGCACCACAGTGCCAGCCAGCCAGCTCCACGTCCCATAACCTCGATGATACTGCATCTCTCATGGGAAGTAGATGTATCACGGACCTTATCGATTGCTTCCATAGCAGTATTAACAGCGGTATCGAAACCGATGGTGTACTCTGTACATGCAATATCAAGGTCGATAGTTCCTGGAATACCAATGGTATTGATTCCAAGGTTGGCAAGCTTCTGTGCTCCGGCAAAGGAACCGTCTCCACCGATTACAACAAGTCCGTCAATACCGTGCTTACGGCAAATCTCTGCACCACGCTGCTGTCCTTCCGGTGTACGGAACTCAGCACATCTTGCAGTGTAAAGAATCGTACCACCACGCTCGATGGTGTCAGATACGTCTCTTGCTGTCATGTCAATGATCTCTTCATTTAAAAGACCATTGTAACCTTTCTGGATACCTTTTACTTTAAGTCCGCTGGAAAGTCCACGTCTTACAACTGCACGAATCGCAGCATTCATTCCAGGAGCGTCACCGCCGCTGGTAAGGACACCAATGGTCTTAACTTTGTTTTCTGCCATAATAATCTCCTCCATCTTATGAATCGCCGGGAGCTGTGTCTCCGTTTCAGAAGAACGCCCTCGTTTTTTTATACACATATTCAGTGTTTAGTTTATAGCATTTCTAAAGGTTTTTCAAGACTTTTTCCACCACTTTAACATTGTTCTCACCATATTTTTTCATCATCTGGCAAAGCCAGTCATCCTGCGGGTTCACATGGTATGCTGCGGAGAGTTTTTTCATGGCTTTTACGTCTCTGAGATAGATCACTACACTGTCCGTTCCCTGGGACTGGCGCAGATCCTCCAGAAGTTCTTTCTCCTTCTGGCTGTAATCAGCCTTGCTCTCAAACTGGATCCAGAGTTCCCGTGGGATATCGGAAAATGCGCGGACTTTTTCCAGGATCAGTTTGCTGGCTTTGTCATCCTCAGCGGATACGCGGCCCTGGATAAACACCCTGGCATCTTCGTTGATCATATTCTGCCATTTCTCATAGTCTCTTGGGAAAACCATGACCTCCACAGTCCCAAGCAGATCCTCCACGGTAAGAAATGCCATTACCTTATTCGTCTTCGTATATTTTATACTTTTTTCAGTGATCATTCCGCCGATGATAACCTTCTGGTTGTCCCTTACCTTGGACTCATCCGGTTCGCCGCCTTCACGGTCGTCCTCATCTGCCGGCTGGAAATCTATGGTTCTTGCAGTGATCATTTTCTCCAGCATGTTCCGATAACGATCCAGTGGATGTCCGCTTAAGTAAATGCCCAGAACCTCTTTCTCATAGGCCAGAACCATCTCTTTGTCATACTCCTCCAAATCCGGCATCCGGATCTCGAATTCCTTTTTATCTTCTTCACTGGCAATATCAAACAGACTCAGCTGGCCTGCCATGGACTGCTTCTTATTACGGGAAATATCATCCATGATCTGACTGAAAACGATCATCTTCTGGTGGCGGTTGCCCTCCAGGCAATCCAGTGCACCGGCCTTGATGAAGTTCTCAATGGCACGCTTGTTCACAGTATCAATATTTCTCTCAATGAAGTTCTTCATGGAAAGATATTCGCCATGTTCTCTTCGCTCTGCCACAATTGCCTCGATTACCGGACGTCCCACACTCTTGATCGCAGAAAGGGCGTAGAGAATGGCTCCATCTGATACGGAAAAGCCATATTCTCCCTTGTTAATGTCTGGCGGCAGAATGGAAATGTTCATCTGACGGCAGACCTGAATGTACTCTGCCACCTTGGTAGGTTTGTCAATAACAGAGGTCATCAGGGCAGCCATATATTCTACCGGATAATAATATTTCAGGAAAGCAGTCTGGTACGTGACATAGGCATATGCTGCCGCATGAGACTTGTTGAATGCATACTGGGCGAAATCGATCATTTCATCGTAAATCTTATTTGCGACCTTCTCATCAATTCCATTTTTGATACATCCCGGAACGCCTTCTGCTTCATTTCCGTACACAAAGGCCTGTCGCTCTTTTTCCATGACGTCCAGCTTCTTCTTGGACATGGCACGACGGAGAAGATCGCTTCGTCCCAGGGTAAATCCGCCAAGGCTCTGTACGATCTGCATAACCTGCTCCTGATACACAATACATCCGTGGGTCGCTTTCAGGATAGGCTCCAGCTGCGGACAATCGTAATGAATGGTATCCGGACGGTTTTTGCCCCGGATATACTGGGGAATAAAATCCATAGGACCCGGACGGTACAGGGAAATTCCGGCGATCACATCCTCAAGGCTGTGAGGCTTCAGCTCCTTCATGAAGCCTTTCATCCCACCGCTTTCCAGCTGGAACACACCATCTGTGCGGCCTGTTCCAAGGGAATCCAGCACCTTCTGGTCGTTATAATCTATTTTCTGCATATCCAGGGATATGCCATAATTCTTCTTGATGCTTTTTACTGCATTATTAATTACTGTCAGGGTACGCAGCCCCAGGAAATCCATTTTCAGAAGTCCCAGCTCCTCCAGTGTGGTCATAACAAACTGGGTGACAATGGTTCCGTCCTGCGCACGGGAAAGAGGCACATATTCAGAAACATCCTTCTGACTGATCACCACACCAGCTGCATGCATGGAGGTATGTCTCGGAAGTCCCTCCAGACGCTTGGCCATATCGATCAGATGATGGATATCCGGCTGTTCGTCGTATGCCTTTTTCAGCTCCGGATTTACTTCCATTGCTTTATCGATGGTTACAAGCTTCACATTAGGGATCTTGGCCGGAACCATCTTGGCAATGGCATCCACCTGCGCATAGGGCATGTCAAGGACACGTCCCACATCACGGATCACACCGCGGGCCGCCAATGTACCAAAAGTAACGATCTGAACCACACAGTCTTTGCCGTATTTGCGCACAACGTAGTCGATTACCTCCTGTCGCCGCTCAAATCCAAAATCCACGTCAATATCAGGCATGGATACACGCTCCGGATTCAGGAAACGCTCAAACAGTAGGTCATATTTAATAGGATCCAAAAGAGTGATTCCCAGGGTATAGGCTACAATACTCCCGGCTGCGGAGCCACGTCCCGGTCCTACCTCGATTCCATTCTTACGGGCATAGTGGATAAAGTCCCATACGATCAGGAAATAGTCAACATAGCCCATGTTTTTGATCGTATTCAGCTCGTATTCCAGGCGTTCCCGAAGCTCTTCGGTAACCGGATCGTACAGACGCTCCAGCCCCTCGAAGCAAAGCTTATTCAGGTATTCCCAGGAAGTATAACCATCTGGCACATCAAATCTCGGCAGCTTGGTAACGCCGAATTCGATTTCCACATGGCAGCGATCTGCGATCTTCTGGGTATTCTCCAGTGCTTCCAGTGCATATGGGAAAAGCCTTGCCATCTCTTCCTCGGATTTCACATAATACTGGCCGCCTTCATAACGCATACGGTCAGTGTCGGACAGCTTCTTGCCAGTCTGCAGGCAGAGAAGAATATCATGGGGATCTGCATCCTCTTTATAAGTATAATGGACATCATTGGTGGCAACCAGCTCGATGCCAGTCTCCTGATGCATGCGGAGCAGCTGCTGGTTCACATTCTGCTGTTCCGGGATTCCATGATCCTGCAGCTCCAGGAAAAAGTTCCCTTTCCCGAAAATATCCTGGTAACGGAGAGCAGCCTTCTTCGCATCCTGGTACATGCCTCTGCCCAGAAAACGGGCAACCTCTCCGGCCAGACAGGCGCTCAATGCGATCAGGCCTTCATGGTATTCGGAAAGAAGCTCCAGGTCTACACGAGGTTTATAATAAAAGCCTTCCTTGAAGCTCTTGGATACGATTTTCATAAGGTTCTGGTAGCCCTGGTTATTCTCGGCCAGAAGCACCAGATGGTAGTAGCGGTCGTCTCCGCTGCCAATTTCCCTGTCGAAGCGGGAACCGGGAGCCACATAGACCTCGCAGCCCAGTATGGGGTTGATTCCGGCTGCATGTGCTGCCCGGTAAAAGTCGATAACGCCATACATGACACCATGGTCTGTAATGGCGGCGCTGTCCATGCCAAGCTCCTTCACCCGGGCAACGTATTCTTTTATTTTATTTGAACCGTCCAATAAACTGTACTCTGTGTGGACGTGAAGGTGGGTAAATGCCATTTAAAATCTCCTTTTGTGTATTTCGTGAAGTCACATATCTGTTTCTTGCATCGCTACTTAGTAGTTTACCACAAGTCCAATTTCAGGTAAACGCCCGTTCGTATTTTTTCAAAAAAACAGCATACCATATCCACAATATTACACAGTCGAAATATGGTATGCAGCTTTCATTTTTATATCCGGTTAATGTTATTTTTTATAAATCCGCTTATCCTTAATCTCAATCTTTCCCTCTTTCAGAAGGTGTCCTACTGCACGTTTAAACGCATTCTTGCTCAGGCCGAATTCGCGTTTGATCACTTCCGGGGAAGCTTTGTCGTCGAAGGGAAGGACTCCGGCGAATTCTTCGATCACGCTTAATACACTTTCAGCATCCTCATTGATCTGAATGTAGGCCTTCTGGCGGTCGGTGACATTCATTTTGCCGTCCTCTTTTACTTCGGAGACGCGAAGACCAAGAACTTCACCAGGGCGGTATTTGCCAGCAGCTTCACGGGCCGGAATCAGGGCGGAATATTTATCATCAACTGCCACAAATACACCGAAGCGGTCACTGATCTCGTATACACGGCCTTTTACGGAATCTCCTGCTACATATGGGGTTCTGGTGGAAAGGTAATGGTAAACCTTCATGGTTGCGCAAAGACGTTTGCTCTTATCTACATAAAGCGCCACCAGACATTCCTGGCCTTCTCTTACACGGCTGGTCTGCTCGTGATAGGGAAGAAGCAGGTCTTTCTCCAGTCCCCAGTCAAGAAAGGCGCCGATCTTCGTCACCTGAAGGACTTTCAGTACTGCAGTCTGTCCCACCTGGAGAAGGGGCTCTCTGGTGGTGGCGATCAGGCGGTCTCCGGAATCCTTGTAAATAAATACATCCAGGGTATCGCCCTCTCTGGTTCCCTCCGGAACCTGTTTCGCAGGAAGAAGGACTCTGTCTTCCTGTCCTGCATTTTTATCCTCAGCAAGATAAACACCGAAATCTACGGTTTTGGCTACAATAAGCTTTTGTTTTTTTCCTATTTCGATCATGGATTCTCCTTATTTTTCCTGAGTTCAGCACTCAAAAGTGCACTCGAATACTTACTTTCTAATGCCTCAATATTCTGTTAATTAAATTACTGTTTGTTTTTCATTATAGCATATATCTACAGTTGCTGTGAATACAAACTTATGCAAGATTTACAGCAAGTTTTCTTTGAATGAACGTCGATTGTTCTGTGCCTTTGGCCCTCCTCAGCTGCTGACTATATTCGTAACTCAGGCCTTCGCACAGACTTCCATGGTATAAATATAACAAAATCCCTATTTTCTATTATGATGCCACGAGGCGCCAGATCAGGAAGCTATTCGTGCTTGCACAATAAAGCTTTTCATCTTTTGCCCCTAGAGCCTGTTAAAAAAACATTCCTGCAATCTGCACACCCCACTTTGCGGGAGATTGCAGAAATCCTTTTTCAAACATGCTCTAACATCATTATTAATAGAAAATAGGGATTTCTTGTTTTTTACTTGCAGTTATTAAAATACAATTTTCAAAAATTCTATTTCTGGAATTTTCACGCATTACGGAAGCGGCTTAAAAACTCTTTTGTCAGCGGATCCTTTGGGTTTTCGAACAGTTCCTTCGGCGGTCTGTCTTCTACGATTACGCCGTTTGCCATGAAAATCACCCGCTTGGACACGTCCCGGGCGAAGGCCATCTCATGGGTTACGATAATCATGGTAAGACCTTCATGGGCAAGATCCCGCATAACCTCCAGAACCTCACCTACCATCTGTGGATCCAGAGCAGAGGTCGGCTCGTCGAAAAGCAGGATCTCCGGTTCCATGGCAAGTGCTCTCGCAATTGCTACACGCTGTTTCTGACCACCGGAGAGCTGCTTGGGCTTGGCATTAATATAAGGTGCCATTCCAACTTTTTCCAGATAATACAGTGCTTTTTTCTCAGCTTCTTCTTTGCTCTTTTTCAACACCTTAACCTGGCCGATGGTACAGTTCTTAAGAGCCGTCATATTGTTAAACAGGTTAAAATTCTGGAATACCATTCCCACCTTTGAACGGTATTCGGGAACATTTACATTCCTGCTGGTAATGTCTGTTCCGTGATAATTGATCTCACCTGCAGAAGGAGTTTCCAGCATATTCAGGCAACGGAGAAGGGTGGATTTTCCGGAACCGGATGGACCGATGATACAGGTCACATCTCCCGGGCTTACGGAAAAATCAATATCCTTCAATACCTGATTGCTACCAAAGGCTTTTCCCAGATGTTTTACTTCAAGGATTTTTTCACTCATGATCATTTCTCCTCCTTTTTCTTAGGATAGGAATACAGACCACTTGTGTGAGCCAGTGTATCCGTTGTGGCAAGATCATAGTTCTGCGGACCTTCCATCTTGCGTTCCAGCACACGGAGCAGTCTGGAGCATACGAAGGTGAGAATAAAGTACATTACCATGGCAATGGTAAAGGCTTCAAAATAGGTGTAATAAGCTCCGGCAACGCCCTTTGTGGTGTAGAAAAGTTCTACGATTCCGATGATGGAAAGAACACAGGTGTCCTTGATGTTGATGATCAGGTTGTTTCCGATCTGTGGCATTATGTTTCGCAGCGCCTGGGGAAGGATTACATTCATCATGGTCTGAACGTGAGTCATTCCAATGGCTTTTGCCGCCTCAGTCTGACCTTCATCCACTGAAAGGATACCGCCGCGGACGGTTTCTGCCATGTAAGCTCCGGTGTTGATGGAAACAACGAAAAATGCTGCAAACCACATGGACATGTTGATGTTAAACAGGTAAGCACTTCCATAATAAATGAACATGGCTTGTACCATCATCGGAGTGCCACGGAAAAATTCCACATAGCAGGCCATAATAAATTTGAGAATTCCAACCAGTGTCTTTTTTGCTGCAGAATCTCTCTTATCTACTGGAATTGTCTGGATAATTCCAACTATAAAGCCAATAAGGCACCCTAAAAAGGTGCCTACAATGGCTATGATCATTGTATTTCCGGCGCCTGACAAAAATGAGGTGCCGTATTGCTGGAGCAGATACTGGATCCGGCCCCAGAAGGTTTCAGGAAGCATAATTTTCTCTCCTATCTATTATACAAAACATTGGAAACACGTACCACAAAATCTCCTTTAAAGTGAAGTGTGAAGATTGCGGGAATAATTTTGGGGGCACGTTTTAGTATTGCAAAAATCACTCAGAAAGCGGCTGTACAGAAATTGCTTCGTCCATCATCGCTGTGTAATCATCCTCTGTCATTTTATCCAGCACGCTGTTCAGGGCATCCAGAAGCTCTGTGTTGCCTTTCTGCACGGAAATACCAATGTTGATGTCTTCATCAGATACCTCAAAAGCTCCGTCTGTACCAGAGAAGTCAAGGAGCTTGAAATCAGGATAAGCTACGCAGGCAGCCATTCCGGTAGGCATGTCCGTTACAACAGCATCGCATTTTCCAGATTCCAGGGCAACCAGCATGGCAGGTGCACTTTCCTGTGCGGGAAGAATATTTGCATCTTCGATCTGCGGCAGGCAGGAATCATACCAGATGGTGTTCTGCTGGGAAGTACAGGTTACGCCCTTCAGATCAGCTACACTTTTCGCGTCTGCATAATCTCCGTCACTTTTTACCAAGGTGATGATAGATGCGTAATAATATGGTTCTGAGAAATCTACCATCTGCTGACGTTCAGAGGTAATAGACTGACCTGCGATTACGCAGTCAACCTTTCCTGACTGAACAGCCGGTACCAGGGAATCCCAGTCCAGTTTCACAATTTCCAGATCGTAGCCAAGCTCATCGCAGATCTTTTTCGCCATCATAACGTCGTAACCATATGCATAATCTGAGCTTCCGGAAATGGGGACGGCTCCGTTGGAATCATCTGGCTGGGTCCAGTTGTATGGTGCGTAGCTGCACTCCATTGCTACTTTTAATGTTTTCTTTTCTTCTGCCTGTACCATTGTAAGTCCAAGTCCCGGCATTGCTGTCACGGTAACCGCTGCTGCCATAAGACCACTTGTCATTTTCCTCCATAAATAGTTCTTCTTCATTTCTCTTTCCTCCTCTTGATAAAAGACTCATTAATCACAGCACAACCGGTATTTTACCGGTGTATTTCCCCTGTTCGAGGTTATTTACCCATTTCGAGGTAAAAAAAATGCAATGGCGGCGTTATCACACTAACGCGCCATTGCGTTGTAGTTCATATTACTCTTGTTTATGGGAGAAGTCAAGAGGAGACAACAGAATTTTCATGCTATTTCTTTCAGTCTAATCACCCTGAACACCTGCTCTACAGCATTCTCCATGTTTTTCTGCGCGTTCTGCGGATCCATGGCTTCTTCCAGTGTAGTCACCTGACGAAGGATTGGGAAAAAGGCATCGATTCCAGCTTCGTTACAGGCGGCAGCATCTTCAGTGACCGAACCGGAAAAGGCAAGCACTGGCTTTCCATATTTCTTTGCCAGTCTGGCAACTCCGATGGGGGCTTTTCCCATAACGGTCTGACCGTCCAGACGACCTTCACCGGTGATTATAATGTCTGCATTTTTTATCTGGTCTTCTATGCCGATTTCTTCCAGGACAATATTTATGCCTGGTTCCAGTTTTCCACGCAGAAAAGTACGGAAGGCAAAGCCAAGGCCTCCGGCTGCTCCGCAGCCTGGGTAGTTTGGATCATAATTAAATTTTCCCAATTTAGTTTTTGGATCCGCAAAATATTCTTCTGTTATCTTTGCGTATCTTTCCATCCACCCGTCCATCTGCTCCGCCATTTCTGGTGTTGCGCCTTTCTGGGGACCGAAGATACAGCTGCAGCCTTTTTCCCCATATAAAGGGTTGTCCACATCACAGGCAATGCGGAAACTGCATTCTTTTAATTCCGGAAGCAAATTTTCGCAACTGATGGAATCAAGCTTTTCCACACCTTCTGCTCCAAATGGCACCTGTTTTCCACTTTTATCCAAAAATTCTCCTCCCAAAGCCTGAAGCATACCAATTCCGCCATCATTCGTGGCGCTGCCTCCGATTCCAATGATAAAATTCCGGCAGCCTTTGGAAATGGCGTCTTTTATAACCTCTCCAACACCATAGGTTGTAGTGTTCATAGGATTCCGAAGTTCAGGTGGAACCAGCGTAATTCCAGCTGCACCAGCCATTTCTATAATGGCAGTCTTCCCGCACTTTTCCTCGTTCTTGTAGCCACGTTTACTTTCTATTATAGAAGTATTTTCTACTACGGAAGCATTCTCTGAAACAGCCATCATCTCTTTTCCCACGAAATCAGTTCTACCAGAACCGCCTATATTACGTTTCTCCAAAATTGCATATTCGCAGTCGACCTTTTTTCCAAGCGGACCGGTAACCGTTATAGTTTCCAGGCTTCCCCCAAGTCCCTGGGCCAGTGCCCGTACTGTCCCTTCCCCGCCATCTGCAAGCGGATAAACCTTGGTCTTGGCTTCCGGATATACTTTCCGAATACCTGCTGCGGCAGCTTTACCCGCTTCTATGGAACTCATACTCCCTTTGAATGAATCAATTGCAATTACTGCTTTCATGTTCTTTTCTCCTGTTTTTTCAAACACGATTTACCCTTCTATTTTTTCACTCCACAAATCCATTCCAATTGCAGAACTTCCTTCTTTTATCGTAATTTTATAATCAGAATCCACCTGAATATCATAGCCATATATGCTTTCTTTTCCCGCTTCTGCATCTTTTTGATCTGCATAATAAGAAAAACCTACACGATAGATATCCGGATGCAAATCAATCTGAACATAACTATATCCCCGTATCCAGTCTTCTTCAAGATTTTTTTCATTGAGCAACAGCTGTGTTGCGTACTGTTCTGCCACATCTCCCTTGCTGGTTCCCATGGCATCTTCTATGGACCTGGCAGCAAAGCCCTGCAAAATCCATGCCGTTAACAAAATCTCCAGAACCACCACAACAGCAATAAGTACCGGGTTCTTTTTTTCCTTGCACATTCTCTTTGCAGCAAATCCAAATGCGTATATGACAATCGCCAGATTCACCAGACATGTAATGAGACTTGCTTCCTGTCTATGTTGTTCCCAGAATCCGTCAGGAACCAGGAAAGAACATATTGTAAAAAATATGCCAGTCAGAGCGATTGTAAAAAATCCATAAATTCTTCTGCTTTCCTTATCTTCCCGATTCACCCACAGATAATATCCACTCGTAGCAGCTCCCGCACCCAGAAGCCCGGCAAATAACGCACCACCAAGGTTTGCACGACCAGAGAATTTAAACACAGCCACAATGATCAGGATTACCGGTATCACAAGATAGCCTGCGATTTTATCCTGATGCTGTTGCTGTTTTCGTATTTCTTCCATCGATTGCATCATCTCGGTCACCTCTGCAGACGTGTATTTTTTTTCCGCTTTCTCTCTCTTTTCTGCCATCTCGTTTCTTTCTGCTGTTCCACCTTTTTCTACTGTCTCATCTTTTTCTGCTACCTCATCTTTTTTCACACCAGTCCCTTCGGTTATCTGCACCTCTGATCTCATCAGTTCCAAAAGTGATATCCCCAGTGCATCTGCCAATGGCTCCATTGTATTAATGTCCGGAAATCCAAGTCCCCGCTCCCAACGGCTGACCGCCTTATCCGTCACTCCGATTTTTCCGGCAAGGTCAGCCTGCGTCATATGCTGCGTTTTTCTTCTTTCCGAAAT
The DNA here is from genome assembly GCF_052122375.1 of Blautia sp. HCP3S3_H10_2. Classification (NCBI taxonomy): domain Bacteria; kingdom Bacillati; phylum Bacillota; class Clostridia; order Lachnospirales; family Lachnospiraceae; genus Blautia; species Blautia sp. HCP3S3_H10_2. The sequence continues at coordinate 55,097 of NZ_JBQKCL010000007.1, read as the reverse complement.
AAATGCCCCAAACCTTTTTGCGTCCACTATATGATATCCTCCATAATTCTTTTACGTTACTCTCTTATATACACTGAAATGTGGATTTTCGTCAATCGACGATTTGTTTACCTGGAAAAAAACGAAAAATTTTCTATAGCTCTCTTGTATGCATTGACATTTTGATATCTAAATGATATCATATTTGTATCTCGTAAAAGGTATTTTTCATTGTCAGGAGGATTGCTATGAAAGAAAAAGTTTTGGACAACAAGAAAAATGGTATGGGAATGATGGTGCTGTTTATTTTACTTTATGCAGTGGCTGCGCTTGCCGTGGTATTTGCTGTTTTTGCATGGATTCCCGCTCTGGCAGTTATCGGTATTACATGGCTTGCCCTTGGATGGATTCCATTTCTGGGGCTGAAAGTACTGAAGCCACAGGAAGCACTTGTACTCACTTTGTTTGGTAAGTATGTGGGAACCTTGAAGAATGATGGCTTCTACTGGGTAAATCCATTTTGTACCGCTGTAAACCCTGCTGCGAAAACGAAACTGAACCAGAGCGGCGACGTAGACGGTGGAAATGCCGCCAAGTCCGTTTTCACATTGGCCACCACTGGAACAGCTGCTTCTGCCAGCTCTACTTATGTAAACAAAAAGATTTCCCTGAAGATCATGACCCTGAATAACAACCGTCAGAAAATCAACGACTGTCTGGGTAATCCGGTGGAAATCGGAATCGCAGTTATGTGGCGCGTTACTGATACAGCGAAAGCAGTTTTCAATGTAGACAATTATAAGGAATATCTTTCCTTACAGTGTGACAGTGCCCTTCGAAATATTGTCCGCATCTATCCTTATGATGTAGCGCCAAATGTGGACACTACAGGTGACGGAGTTGCAGATGAGGGAAGTCTCCGTGGCTCCAGCGAGATCGTAGCCGGACGTATCCGCGATGAGATTCAGCAAAAGGTTGCCGAGGCTGGTCTGGAAATTATCGAAGCACGTATTACTTATCTTGCTTATGCGCCTGAAATTGCAGCGGTTATGCTGCAGAGACAGCAGGCTTCTGCTATCATCGATGCAAGAAAGATGATCGTAGACGGTGCTGTTGGTATGGTAGAAATGGCATTAGAGCGGTTAAATGAAAACAATGTGGTTGAGCTTGACGAGGAGCGGAAGGCTGCCATGGTTTCCAATCTTCTCGTAGTGCTGTGCGGCAATCACGATGCCCAGCCGGTGGTTAATTCCGGCAGTCTGTACTAATGGCTGAGAACAAAGATACCCGGCCTAAGAAACAGATTCCACTCAGGCTTTCTGCCAAGCTTTATGACCAGATCGCAGCCTGGGCGGAGGATGATTTCCGCTCCGTAAACGGGCAGATCGAGTATCTGCTTACCGAATGTGTCCGCCAGCGCAAGAAGAATGGAAAATACGTTTCCGATACCATGGATGAACCGCCGGAACTGAATATCTCATAATTTTCCTAAACAAATCAGGGAATACAGCTGTGATAACCACAATACTGTACTCCCTGATTTTATCTATCCGTACACAGAAGGCAATACTTTGGTTCTGTGTTACAATCATGCCATCTGTTATTTGCACCAACACCCCGTCTTTTTATTCCCAAGGTGCCTTTCTGACTTCCTTTGCTTCGAACAGATGCTTCATCCAATCACCAGCAAGCTGTATCCAGCTCTCACATTCTGCCTGGATTCCATACCCGTTCGGGCATGCAGTTTCTGCTGTGGCCAGTCCCAGACCATGACCGCCCACCGGATAAATATGTAATTCTGCCGGAATATCCAGGGCGTGGAGTGCCTGGAAAAACAGCAGGGAATTTTCTACCGGAACGGTATCGTCCGGTGCTGTATGCCACAAGAATGTCGGCGGTGTATCCTTCGTGACGTTGTATTCCAGAGACAGGAATTTCCGTTTCTTTTCATCTGTGTACTCTTCACCCAGAACATTTTCAAAAGATCCCTGATGTGCCTTTTCTCCGGAAGTGATTACCGGATAGCTGAGCATAAGACCATTCGGACGGAATTTTTCAGAGGCTATCCCCAGCGCTTCTGCCACAAACGGTTTATTCCAGAATACACCAAGGCTTGCTGCCAGATGTCCTCCGGCAGAAGATCCCTGGACTACGATTTTCTCTGTATCAATATGCCATTTTTCTGCATTTTCGCGAAGCATCGCAACAGCTGTAGCCAGCTGCAGAAGTGCCTCTGGGAAACGTGCAGGAGCCGTACTGTAACGTAAGATCGCTGCATGATATCCCATCGCCATAAATCTGACAGCAAGTGCCTCTGCTTCTCTATCAGAGGTCATTACATAACCGCCACCTGGACAGATCAGTACAACCGGCCTCTTTCTCTCTGGATCGATCTCAAGGGAATTATCCAGGAAATATGTAAATAAATTTGCTTTAAACTCAGAATTTTTTAATTGAATCTCTATTTTTTCGTGAATCATTTCGTGAACCTCCTGTTGTATATGTTTCGTTCATTTTATAATGTAAGGAATAACTATCTTGTCCTCTAAAGCATGTTTAAAAAAGCTTTCTGCAGGATGTGCGTCACAATTTGGGCGTGTAGATCGCAATAATGTTTTTCAAACAGGCTCTAATATCATAATAATTTTCTTCTTATAAGAAATCAATACCTTAATAAAATTGATACCTGCTATTTCAAACAGGTTCCAGTACTCCATTCAGTACAGTTACCGGTCGAATGAGGTATTAATTCCCCATTTTCGTCCTGTCATACATCTCCCTGAACTCCGTGGGCGTGCAGTTATTCATCAGCTTAAACATCCGAAGAAATGCCGACAGGCTGGAAAACCCCGATTTAAACGCCACCTCCGTCACACTCACCCCTGGATCCTGCAGCAGTGTCTTCGCAAATTCAATTCTTTTCTGGTTCAGATACTTATAAAAGGTAGAATCTGTATACTGCTTAAACAGCCTGGAGAAGTGATACTTGCTGAACCCAGCCTGTGACGCTACTCCTTCCAGACTCAGATCTTCCGCAAAATGATTGTTAATATAATCTGTAACCAGGATAAACTTCTCCACATATTCCTTTTGCCTGCTGTTTGCTCCATTTTCTTTCTGCTGTCCCGCTACAGTATGTGCATTTACACGCTGTCTCCCCACACATGTAAGAATCTCAAGGAACTTCGAAATAATCATGGTTTCCAGATAAGGAGAGTCACCGAAATATTCCTCTTTGATTTCCAGCATAAGCTTTTTTACTTTTTCATAAATCTGCGGATACCCCTCCGGTGTGATCAAAGTAGCCGGGTTTATGATCATAGTAAGCAAATTCAGCTCCTTAGTGGAAATATTGTTCAGGCACGGCTGGAAAATAATCCGTTCTCCACTTTCCGGAGCAAAAAGCTCATGAAGCATACACGGACCAATGATCAGCACATCCCCTTCCCGCAGATTATATTCCTTTCCACCGCACAACGCCTTATAGCCATTTACGATTGGCATAAGTACCTCGAAGGAGGTATGCCAGTGTGGCGGATAATTCTCATATTCATCATTATAATAGAGACAAACCTGCTCATCCTCCCGGAAATCTACTGTTTCATGTATTCCACTAAGCTTATGTATCATCTCCCCATGCTCCTTCCCTGTATATTCTTATTATAATCCTCCTGCGTTTCACCCTTTTCTGCCAGAGCGTGTCTGAATTTTCCCGACATATATCATTTTCCGACAGCCAGTATTAAATGTTGTCATTTAGCTCTCAAATATTGCGTTTTCTAATATGTTTGTATTGTATCAAATGTTGCTTTTTTTATCAATATATATGCAAAATTATATTTTATGCCGAAATATGTATCGTTTGTTTTTGTTTATATTGCATAATTTTTATCAGTTGGACTTATTAATTTTGACATATACTTGTTTTTATACCATTTCAAATAGCAACAATTGATAGTTACATAACAAGAATTAGAAAGAAATACATGCATATCTCTGCTATAGTAAGAATTACCAAATACGAGATATAATTTTTTTAAAAGGAGGTTCAATATGAACAAGAAACGCGCACTTTCAATATTAGTAGCTGCAGCAATGGCAGCTGGAACACTGGCTACATCTGTACCGGTTTACGCAGATGACGTAGAAGAAATCACATGGATGTTCTGGGATGACCTGGAAGCTACGGAAGATCTTATTTCCAAAGGTTACAAAGAAGTCATTGATCGTTTCAATGAAGAGTACGATGGCAAATATCACGTAACTCCGATCACCACCAACCTGGAAGAGTATGATGGCAAGCTGAACGCACTGATCGCAGCAGGACAGACACCGGATGTTTACATCTGCAACCCTGGTCCGAACATGGACGTATATGTAAATGCAGGTGCAGCAGCTGACCTTACCGATATCCTTGAGAATCAGGAAGCTGACTGGTACGCATCCTTTACAGATGGTATTTTCGAAAGAATGACTTATGACGGAAAGATCATGGCAGTTCCTACCAACTTCGCAGCAGCCTGCGTTTACTACAACACCGAGATGTTCGCAGATGCTGGCGTAGAAGTTCCTACCACATACGATGAACTGATTGCTGCATGCCAGAAGCTTCAGGATGCCGGCTACACACCAATCTCCTGCTCCGCTGGTACCGCATGGTGCTTATCCATGATCGCCGGTTACTTATGTGACCGCCAGGGCGTTGACCTTGCAGCTATCGCAGATCACACTGCTAACTGGACCGATGACAACTGCATCGAAGCAGGTAATAAATTAAAAGAACTTTCCCAGTATTTCCAGGCTACAGCAGCCGGAGATTCCAACGACCAGGCTACAGCAGCTTTCTATAACGGCGAGGCAGCTATGCTGGTTCAGGGTTCCTGGGCAATCGCACAGATCAACGGCAGCAATCCAGACTTCGAGTCCAAATGTGGTGTCTTCCAGTTCCCTGGAATCGACGGTGCTAACGACCCGAACCGTATGATTGTTAAGACTGATAACCTTCTGATGAGCTCCACAACAGAGCATCAGGACGCAGCTATCGCTCTTATGAAAATGTTCACAGACGAGACAGCTCAGAAATACACAGCAGAAGTCGGCGGCAAATTCCCAATCATCAAAGACCTTGAAATCGACTATGACAAAGCTCCTGCACAGCTGAAATACGTTCAGGATATCATGGCAAAGGCAACCGGTACATTCGGATTCTACAATGAGTCCCTTGCATCTGTAGAAGCTGGTGACTGCTTCGATAACGCAATGGTTGATATCTTCCTTGGCAACCAGACACCAGAAGAAGCATTCCAGACTGTACAGACATTCTATGAGGAGAACGTTTGGGAATAAATCCTCCCTTATAAAAAATAAGTTATAAACCCAGGCACATGGCTGCCGCGGAACGGACTGAGGCATGTTCCGCGGCAGTCTTTTTACTCAAAAGAGCAAGCTTACTCTTTAACAACACTATATTTTCCTGAAACCCAGACCGGTTTCAGCAACATTCGACGGAAGGAGATATTATGGATAAAATTCTGCGCGACAAAAAAGCCATTTTCGTATTTATCGCCCCGGCGCTGATCATGTTCCTTCTGGTCCTGATCATCCCGACAGTACAGATGGTTTACTACTCATTCTGCGATTACGCAGCACTTACACCCCCTGAATTTGTGGGATTAAAAAACTATAAGAAACTGTTTTTCGGTGACGCCACATTCCGTATTGCCCTGAAAAACTCCATCTTTTTCATGATCTTTTCAGCAGTCACACAGCAGATCTTCGGTCTTTTACTTGCTGTTATGCTCACCAACATCCCGAAAGGCCGCAACATTTTCAAGAACATTTATTATCTTCCATGCGTACTTTCCTCCGCAGCACTTGGACTTCTCTGGTCCTTCCTTTTCAATCCGAGAATCGGTATCAACAATCTTCTTGCCAAATTCGGCATTGAAGGACCTCTGTGGCTGATGGACTCTACCGGATTTATTGTACTTCCCATGTGGGTTATCGCATTTGTTGCCCTGTGGCAGTACCTTGGTCAGAACATGATGCTTTATATGGCACAGATCACCGGAATTTCCCGTGACATTTATGAAGCTTCCTATATAGACGGTGCGTCAAAGGTAAAAGCATTCCGCTACATTACCCTCCCGCTGATCAAACCTATGATGATCACCTCCCTTTCTCTGAACTGTATCGGTTCCCTGAAATTCTTCGACCTGGTCTACAACATGACCCAGGGTGGACCGAACCACAGAACCGAGGTCCTTGCAACTGAGCTTTACGCAGAAGGCTTCAACTATTTTAAATACGGCTATGCCAGCGCTATTTCCGTAGTTCTGTTGGTTCTCTGTCTGCTGGTAACCCTTCTGGTAAAGAAAGTCATCAAAGTAGAAACTTACGAATCATAAGGAGGTGGGAAAATGAGCAACGTAAAAGTAAAAGCTGCAAAGAAGCCGGTCAAACCGGTAATCGTAGTCGTTTATATCCTGCTGGTAATTCTGGCAGTTGTTTATCTGGCACCACTTCTGTGGATGTTATCTGTATCCCTGAAAGACAATGCAGGCGTTATGGCAGCACCTTTTTCCCTGCCAGATGTGTTCCATTTTGAAAACTATCAGCAGGCTTGGCAGATGGGAAAACTTGGAACCGCACTTGTAAACTCCGTTCTTGTCTGTGGTGTTACACTTGTTGTCAGCCTGTTCTTTGGCGCAATGGCAGCTTTCGCCATCGCAAGAATGCGCTGGAAATTATCCGAATTTATGCATACCTTCTTTCTCATCGGAATGATGGTTCCTGTACATTGTGTCCTGATTCCACTGTTTGTACGTTTTGCAAAGCTTGGGCTCACAAACTCCCAGGGCGGACTGATGATTCCATACATCACATTCTCCCTGCCAATGACCATTTTCCTGCTGACTGGTTTCTTCCGTTCCATGCCAGGTGAAATGTTCGAGGCTGCTGCCATTGATGGCTGTGGAATCTATGGCTGCTTTTTCAAAATCGCACTGCCTCTTTGCAGAACCGGCTTCTTCGTATCCGGTCTGATGACCTTCATCAATAACTGGAACGAGCTGCTTCTGGCAATGGTATTTATTTCCGATCCTATGAAAAAGACGCTGCCAGTTACCCTGACCTATTTCGTAGGTCCTTACGCAACAAACTATGTACAGATGTTTGCCGCCATCATCATCGCGATCGCGCCTACCATTCTGGTTTACTCATTGTTCAGCAACCAGATCGTGGAAGGTCTTACCACTGGTGCTGTCAAAGGATGATACATAACATTGAAACCTTTTCATTTACTAAACCTTGTGACCTGTATTTATGCAGGTCACAGAGTTTATATACCCCGATTTAACATTGTGTTTTATAGTCACCACGAATTTATGACAACAACAGGAGAAACATTATGAATAGAGAAGAGGCTAGAAAAAAAGCGACCAAACTGGTCAATCAGATGACTTTGGAAGAAAAAGCAAGCCAGCTGCGTTATGACGCTCCGGCGATCAAGCGACTGGGCATCCCAGCTTATAACTGGTGGAACGAAGGTCTCCACGGAGTCGCCCGTGCCGGACAGGCCACTGTTTTTCCACAGGCAATCGGCCTTGGTGCCACCTTTGACACTGCACTTCTGGGTGAGATTGCTGATGTTACCGCTACAGAAGGGCGCGCCAAATATAACGCCTATTCCCAGGAAGAAGACCGGGACATTTATAAGGGCCTTACCTTCTGGTCCCCAAATGTCAATATTTTCCGTGATCCCAGATGGGGACGTGGACATGAAACCTACGGCGAAGATCCTTATCTTACCAAAGAACTGGGCGTTGCCTTTGTAAAAGGCATCCAGGGAGACGGTGAAATTATGAAAGCCGCTGCCTGCGCCAAGCATTTCGCAGTCCACTCCGGTCCGGAAGCCATCCGCCATGAATTTGACGCAGTTGTTTCCCAGAAAGATATGGAGGAAACCTATTTACCAGCATTCGAAGCCCTGACAAAAGAAGCTGATGTAGAGGGCTTCATGGGTGCTTACAACCGCACAAACGGAGAACCCTGCTGCGGAAGTCCTACTCTTCAGAAAAAACTCCGCGGTGACTGGGGATTCCAGGGATATTTCGTTTCCGACTGCTGGGCAATCAAGGATTTCCATGAACACCATATGGTAACCAGCACTCCTGCAGAATCTGCTGCCCTGGCTCTGAATAACGGATGTGACCTGAACTGCGGAAACACTTATCTTCATATTTTGAAAGCTTATGAAAAAGGGTTGATTTCGGAAGAGACTATCACAGAATCTGCGATCCGTCTTTTCACAACCAGATATATGCTGGGATTATTTGAAGAAACCGAATATGACAAGATTCCATATTCCGAGGTAGAATCCCCTGCCCATCTGGCACTGTCCAGAAAAGCAGCAGAAGAAAGTTTCGTACTTCTGAAAAATAACGGAATCCTTCCATTACAAAAAGAAATGATCAAAACCATCGGAATCGTTGGGCCAAATGCAGACAGCCGCGCAGCACTGGTAGGAAACTATCATGGTACCGCATCCCGCTACTGCACGATTCAGGAAGGCATTCAGGATTATCTTAGCGCTGCCGGAAGCGATGTCCGGGTGCTTGCTTCCGTGGGCTGTGATCTTTTCCGCGACCGCACTGAGCATCTGGCACTTACCCAGGACCGACTGGCTGAGGCCAAGATCGTTGCCGCAAACAGTGATGTGGTAATCCTCTGTGTAGGACTTGACGAGACGCTGGAGGGCGAGGAAGGGGATACCGGAAACAGCTACGCTTCTGGTGATAAAGAGACCTTGAAGCTGCCGCAGGTCCAGCTGGATCTTATGGAAGCAATGGCAGCGTCCGGCAAACCGATTGTTCTTTGCCTGATGGCAGGAAGCGACATTGATCTTTCCTATGCCGCAGAGCATTTCGACGCAGTGATGGTTCTGTGGTACCCAGGTACTGAAGGTGGAAAAGCAGCTGCCAGAGTATTGTTCGGTGATGTTTCCCCATCTGGCAAGCTCCCGGTAACCTTCTATGAAACACTGGAAGAGCTTCCTGATTTCACAGATTACGCAATGAAGGGCCGTACCTACCGCTACATGGAAAATAAGGCGCAGTTCCCATTTGGATATGGACTGACTTATGGGAAGGTTGTAGTGACGGATGCGGTTGCACAGAAGTCTGCATCCGAAGCCATTGCAGACAGCCAGTCAGCAAAAGTAACAATCACCGCCACGGTTACCAACCAGGGACAGATTGCCACCCGAGAAGTCGTTCAGGTATATCTGAAAAATACCGATTCTCCACTGGCCGTAAGAAATCCAGAGCTTGTTGCTTTTACTTCGGTTTTCCTGGACGCAGGCGAAACAAAAGTTGTCACCCTTTCCATTGCCCCAAGAGCATTTACTGTTGTAGATGAAAATGGAGTTCGAAGAGAAGATGGTTCTCACTTCAGGATTTATGTTGGCTGCAGTCAGCCGGATGAAAGAAGTGTAGAGCTTACAGGTGTGAAACCTGTGGAGATTGAATACATGAAATAGTCAATAAGGCTGCCGCATCAAAAGTTACTTAACCTTAATGCGTCAGCCTCTCTTTTATATCTTTTATTTAAAAGCTCTTATTCCGCACTAGCATCCACCCCATACACCTCAATCTGCATCAATGCCGGAAACGGAGAAGCATCCTCTGCTTTTTCAAGCTCGCACAGCTCCAACCATTTGATTTGTTTCGATTCAAAAGAAAACATCTGAGCCTCATTACTCTTTTTCATATCCAGTTTCAGATCACTGCCATCACTAAACACCACTTTCATACTGGTCCACCAACTGTCATGTGGAAAATCTGCCCTGGTGTAAAGCACAATCCGGTCCACACATACGGTACGTCCAAAATCCAGTTTCATCTTGCAGTCTTCCTCGCTGACAACGCCCCAGGAACCGTATGGCCACTCACCGTGACAGCCATTTGCAGTCATACCATCAATGGTATTTCTGGCAATAAAAACAGACTCATCTCTGGTTTCTACATTGGCGCTTGCGTGAGGATAACAGTTTGCATCCTCGTGCTGGTCATTTACATTCAAGGCCAGATTCCGATAAGCCGTCACTTCAAAAGGCCAGGCAATTCTGGCTGAAATCAGATGCTTCTCACCGGAAAACGCTTTTGGCGAATAACAGATTTTCTTCTCTCCAAAAGGAATGCGATAGGTTACCCAGCCAGTTGTATATACCAGGGATTTTCCCAGTGCATCATCCACCTGAAGCCATACATGATGACTGCCTTCTTCTGTTTCCAGAATGACAGTGTCTCCCTCTTGATACTGGTGGTTTAAAGCTAGATAAACCTCCGTTTCTCCATGTGCTACTGCAATATTTTTTCCATCTTTATCTGCAACCTTTAAACATAGCATAAAAAAATCCCCCTTCTTGTTTTCATTCACTATAGCGTCTTTTCGGAAAAGACTCTGCCCCATAATTATTATAAATCCTGGGTTTGGATCCAACAAGGAGAGGAATTTTTGATTTGGTTTCCTATTTTTTATTCTGACTGTTTTGTTTTTTACTCCAGTTTCTGCTGCGATTTACTCCAGTTTCCCCTGTCCATAATAAGCATTCGCACCATGCTTTCTATAATAATGCTTATCCTGAAGCTCCTGCGGTGCAGGCTTCACGTTCGGATTGATCAATTCGCAACGGGATGCCATCTTGGCAACCTCTTCCAGAACTACTGCATTATGTACTGCTTCATGAGCATCCTTGCCCCATGTGAAAGGTCCATGATTCTTGCAGAGAACCGCCGGAACAGCCTCATAATCTCTCTTTTTGAAATAATCTGCGATCAGGATACCGGTATTTCTCTCATAAGCTTCCTCAATCTCGCCCTTATCCAGATTACGGACACATGGAACTTCACCATAGATATAGTCCGCATGAGTGGTTCCATAGCATGGAATTGCGCGTCCTGCCTGCGCCCAGCTGGTAGCCCAGGAAGAATGGGTATGTACGATTCCGCCAATCTTCGGGAATGAATTGTACAGAACCACATGAGTAGGTGTGTCAGAGGAAGGATTATATTTTCCTTCGACCTTGTTGCCCTCCAGGTCTACGACTACCATATCCTCTGGTGTCAGTTTATCATACTCTACACCACTTGGTTTGATTACGAAAAGCCCTTTCTCACGGTCGATTCCACTTACATTTCCCCAGGTGAAAGTAACCAGACCATATTTCGGCAAGTCCATATTTGCCTTGTAAACTTCCTCTTTTAATTTTTCAAGCATAACTGTATCCTCCTTTTTTACATGTAAAATTCTACTTGTATCTTATCTTTTTCACAAACGTTCATTATTGATGTTACTGTTCACACCATGTACCGTAACCTCTTCGCAATGCACAGGAATCACAACTCATTATTCATACAACGGAATCTCATATCCCCAGGATTTCCGGATTCCATCCATGATCTCCATCACTCTTATTGTCTCAGCATGGGGCATTTCCGGGCATTCCTTTGCCCCTTCTGCAAGGGCTCTGGCACAAGCCTCCACCTCATATTCGTAACCTGTGATCTGCTCTGGCGGCAGATAGGATGCCACCTCCTGATGATTCTGGTCAAACACAGTGATTTTTTCCGGATTGTTAATATTCTGCACCTGAATACAACCTTTTGTTCCAAAGATGCTGCCCACCCGGTCAGATATTTCCCGTGCACCGCACTGTAAAGTCGCCATACGGTCACCTTCAAAAACCATCGCGATCGTATCCAGCATATCTACTCCGTCGCGGAAAATAGCGGTCGCCTGCACATCCTTCAGCTTATCTCCAAGAACCATGCTGGCAAAATTAATCGTATACACACCTACATCCAACAGCGCACCTCCGGCCAGCTCTGGCTTACGGATACGCTCTACATTACTGATGGCATAATTCAGATTAGCAGTAACTGCTGTCACATCCCCGATCACACCGCTTGCAATGATATCATTGATCATCTTCCTGGATGGCATATATCTGGTCCAGATTGCCTCTGTGATCAACAGATTTTTCTCCTTCGCCAGGGCAAAAAGCTTTCTGGCCTGGTCTGCATTTACAGTAAAAGCTTTTTCGCAAAGCACATTTTTCCCAGCTTCCAGGCACATCTTCGCATGAAGGTAATGATGGGAATGAGGTGTTGCAATGTATACCAGATCAATCTGGGGATCCGCCAGCATTTCCTCATAAGAACCATAGGCTCTGAAAATACCATGTTTCTCTGCGAAAGCCTGGGCCCTTTCCAGACTCCTTGCTGCTACTGCATAATTTTCTACATCATCCATTCCGGCTACTGTCTTCGCCATCTGAACCGCAATTCCACCGGCTCCAAGAATTCCAATTTTCATTATGTAACCCACCCTTTCTATCACTAAACGGACATGTCTGCTAACGCAGACATCATCATGCTTTCAAAGCATCATCTTCCAACTACTTTTTATCTATAAACTCTGCCAGGGTCTGTATCACCGCTTCCACCTGGATTGGCTTCGCCAGGTGCGCGTTCATCCCGGCCTCCAGGCATTTCTTCACATCGCTCTCATAGGCATTTGCTGTCAGCGCGATCACAGGAATCGTCTTCGCCAGGGGATGATTTAAGTTTCTTATCACCCGTGTCGCCTTCAGGCCATTCATCACAGGCATCTGCATATCCATAAGAATTCCGTCATACCGGCCCATCTCTGACGCCTCGAATTTCTCCACACATTCCAGTCCGTCAGCAGCCCGTTCACAGGAAATTCCATACATGGCAAGCTGTTCCATCAAAATCTCATGGTTCAGATCATTATCCTCTGCTACAAGGAGATGGATTTCCCTGTCTGGAAGCTTTCCGTCTGCCATCTGCCCTGCATAATCCGGCTCTGCAGCCGCTTCTTCCACATAGGAAAGCTCAAGAGTCACCCGGAAAGACGTTCCCTTTTGTAGCTCACTTTCCACCTCAATGGTTCCGCCCATCATATCCACGATTTTTTTCACAATGGCAAGCCCAAGGCCACTGCCCCGGACTTTATTCACCCTGGTATCAACCGCACGGGAAAATTCGGTATACATGTTTTCCATAAAATCAGGCGCCATTCCAATGCCGTTATCGCTGACAATTCCGATCAGCCTTACCTTACCGGCATTCTCTGATGGCTCTTCATACAATTCAAACCGTATGGTGCCATTTTCTGGTGTATATTTGATTGCGTTTGACAACAGATTAATATAAATCTGGCTCAGCCGCAGCTCATCTGTCAACAGTATATTATGTAAAATCCCATGCTTGCTGCTTATATAATGTTGCTTTTTCTCCGCCAGTATCCCGCTGATTGTCTGCTGGTACAGTTCAAAATTCGCTTCTATATTTACAGGTTTCTGCTCCAGCTTAAACTCCCCGCTTTCAATCCTGGAAATATCCAGTACATCATCGATCAGCTGTTGGAGATTTCCGCCGCTAAGCAGAATCTTATTCAGGCAGTCCTCTATTTTTTTCGGTTCCTCCAGATGGTGCCTTGCAATATTGACAAATCCCATGATTGCATTCATAGGGGTTCTGATGTCGTGAGACATTCTGGACAAAAATTCGGATTTCGCTTCGCTTGCGCGCTTTGCTTCTGCCGCTTCACCCATAAGGAATCTCTCACGCCTTTTTTCCTCACTGATAAGGCGGATTACAAAAAGCACCTGCACAGCTTTTCCCAGTTCATCTCTTTTTTGTACAATAAATCGTGCCAGATGCCAGTTACCATCTGCCGCCTGATATTCTGCCGCAATGGTCTCTTCGTCCTTCAGTCGGGCCGAAACTGTACTAAGATCAAAAAATTCTGCAACCTTCTCCTGGTATTCCGTTGCTACCTGTTCCCTGTTATCCTGAGCCATCCGCACACTGGCATCTCCATGGCATCCGGTCAGACGCAGCTCGGAGCTTCCGCCAGCAATCTCTTCATAGTAATAGCGCACCAGATCGATCTGATAGATCCGGAAATAAATTTTGCCAAGAGCAGAAATAATCTCACTGCCCATTCTCGTTTCTTCCAGGGCACTCTCCAGCTCCTGCTGGTGCTTCTTCTCCTCACTGACAATCTCATCAATATAACGGAAATCTACCAGTGCCAGATATCTGCCTTCCGAAAAATTCAGCCGGGAAGCCCGAATCTCGAAATACTGCTGTCCCAGCGCATTCTTTGTCGTCTGGAACCTGCGGCTTATCCGGCTCTGTTTCTTCAGTTCCCGAATCAGATTCTCCGGCCGGAAGGTCTCCAGATAATCTGATATACTTTCTTTAATTATGTAGCGCTCAAAATACTCTTTCATCGCAGCAGAAAAACAGATAGATGGCCTGTCTTCCAGAGAGATAAACTGTGATGCATTTGCACCATTAGACAACTTCACCGTTTCCGCCCTGTCCGCAAGCAGATCCACCTTAAAAACCGAAGTACTGTCGGAACAAAGTACGCTCAGGATCTCCTGCTCTTGATTTTTCTGCTGCAGACGGTTCTCCAACGCATCCCGCATGTGCAGGTTTTGTCTGGCGGCATTAAGATATTCTCCCACAAATGCCATTTCCTGGATAAAAAGAGGAGAAATATCAGGGGATGGATTATCCAGCCCGATAAAGCCAGCCAGCTTACTCTGATTATACATAGGCGTCAATATAGAAGAATGTATTCCACAGGATTTCAATGCTTCATATTCTGCCGGCATGTCTTCCCATATTTCTTCCATATTTTCGATCACCAATGGCTTCCCACTGTCAAAAATACCGCTCCATTTCGGCATATCCGCCCTTGTAACCAACGGCATATAAGAACTTTTCGACAAAACACCAGGTGCACACCATTCATATCTATGCCTGTACACGCCTTCGCTTTCTTTTTCAAAAATATAGACGCATTTTGCCTCGCTATATTCTCCCATAAGGCACAACATTTCCTGCACAGTCTTATTCAGTTCTTCTTCATTCCCAGCACGGCTAATGGCCGGAAGCTTCTGCAAAATAGCAGAAGCATACTTTTGCCTGTTCTTCAGTTTCTCAGTCTGTTGCACCTGAATGTCCATGGGTTCACCAGCTTTCTTGGGATTTCATAAACTAATTCGTAACTCAATGCCACGGATTGTTCCGCAGCTACGCTGCTCTCACAATCCGGGGGCATTCGGAATCCGCTGATTTACTGCGTAAATCGCTACTTTCTCATGTTTGGCGGGTCCCAAGGTCAAAAGCTTTATCGTGCAAGCACGAACAGCTTTCTGACCTTTTGACCCTGGCATCATATAAACTCCACAATTGCATATGGCGCACCTTCTTCTGTAGAAAGCGCAACCGTAACTTTTCCCTCTTCCAATTTCACTGATGGGTAAAAAACATCTCCCAACAGTGCCTGTTTCTTATACTCTGCTCTCATCTGATGAATCGCAAACCCCGCTGGCAGATAATCTGCTGCCATGCGGATATACTGGCAGTTATTCACATGATGGTGGGTGTCCAGATGATGCTTCTGAATGGAAAAAGGCTCTTCCTTAGCCATCTCTTCCGGCAATGTGATCTTACGCGGAGCATAATCCATATCCAGCTTCTCATCCAGTTCATATCCTCTCACATCTTCATCGGTCAGCCTTGCCGGAAGACCCGTCTGGGTGTCAATGTTCGTCCAGATACTGTTTGCATAGGATAAAATCTCTCCCTCTTCTGTCTTCAGGGTAAAGTTTCTCATCCCAAGAAAGCCCTTAAAACCATAGGGGGCTGTAGTTGCCACAATAGTTTCTCCTAATTTAGGATAACGGTTTACTACGATCTGCCAGGAGGACAGCACCCATGCCCTATGACGTTTCTCCAACACTTCCATTCCCTGCCCGATTTCCTCCGACTGAAAGGTACAACAGTCCTGATAATAATCCTGGATTCCAGGAAGGGTCAGGCAGCCATTTTCTCCAATTTCACTGTATCTTACACGACCTTTGAAGCTGTAACTCATATGATGTCAATCTCCTTATCTCGCTCCGCGACGGGAACCGCGAACTCCGTTTCACTTCGTTTGCGTAGCGTAAAATCGCTCCGCGACGGGAACCGCGAACTCCGTTTCACTTCGTTTGCGTAGCGTAAAATCGCTCCGCGATTTTACTTCATTATATAACAAATCGGTCAATAAAGATATGAAAAAATGGAAAAGTTTTGTGAATTTCCTCTTGCTTCCAGGCAGCTTACCATGTACAATAAAGGCATAAAAACAGAAAATATCGAGTGCTTATATAGGTCCATAATCCGGTTGGACGTTTCTACCAGCTACCCTAATAGTTGTCTATAAGCTGCATACGAAAGAGATGTGCAGGTATAGCTTTTTCCAGGGTAGTTTTTTTATGCCTGCACTGCACACTTTCTGAAAGGATGGGTTGATTGATATGAAAAAAGAATTGTTTGCTTTAAAAGGCACTATCTGCTACAGCAAAAATCAGCGTGAACTTGTTTTCGCAGAGAATTCTTATGTCATCTGTGAAAATGGTGTCTGTGCCGGCGTTTTTTCCCAGCTTCCAGCGGAATATAAAGACATTCCCGTAGAAGATATGGGTGACCGTCTGATTATTCCAGGCTTCACCGACCTTCATCTCCATGCACCTCAGTACGCTTACCGTGGAACTGGTATGGATCTGGAGCTTTTGGACTGGCTGAATACCATTACATTTCCGCAGGAAGCCCGGTATGCAGATCTGGCCTATGCGAAAAAGGCCTACTCCATTTTTGTAGATGACCTGAAGCACAGCTTTACCACAAGGGCCTGCATTTTTGCCACCTTACACCGTCCGGCTACGGAGCTTCTTATGGATATGCTGGAAGAAAGTGGCCTGACAACTATGGTTGGAAAAGTAAATATGGACCGCAATGGCTCTCCGGAGCTTCAGGAGGAAAGCGCACAGGCTTCTGCACAGGATACCCGCCTGTGGCTGGAAGAAATCAAAGAACGTTATAACCACACATATCCGATCCTGACACCACGTTTCACACCCTCTTGCACGGACGAACTGATGGGTGAGCTTGGAAAAATCCAGCGGGAATATCACCTGCCGGTTCAGTCTCACCTTTCTGAAAACTTTAGCGAAATTGCATGGGTAAAAGAGCTTTGCCCGGCAAGCAGATTTTATGGGGATGCCTATGATATGTTCGGACTGTTCGGGACGAAGCAGACTGGCAATACCAACAATACACATAAAACAGACAACTATATAGTCAAAATGCCAGACCAGACTCAGATTTCTTCTAGCAATCCTGCCGATAGCGTAAATATCTGCCCTACCATCATGGCGCACTGCGTCCACTCTACTGACGAAGAGATCCAGATGATCAAAGACCAGGGTGTTTATATCGCACACTGCCCGGAATCTAATACCGACATTGCCTCCGGAATTGCTCCTATCCGTCGTTACCTTGACATGGGGCTTCACGTAGGACTTGGAACTGATGTTGCCGGTGGTTTTTCCCTTTCCATGTTCCGCGCCATGGCAGACGCCATCCAGGTATCCAAGCTCCGTTGGAGGCTGATGGACCAGACTCTGGCTCCTGTCACCCTGGAAGAAGCTTTCTATATGGCAACCATCGGAGGCGGCTCTTTCTTCGGAAAAGTTGGAAGCTTTGAGAAGGGCTACGAATTTGATGCCATGGTTCTGGATGACAGCAACATCCGCCATCCACAGGAGATTTCCACCCGCGACAGACTGGAACGGCTGGTTTATCTGTCAGATGACCGGAATCTGAGCGCGAAATATGTGCAGGGACGGAAGGTAGTGTAATCACAGACTTGACCTTTTCACCAGATACACGTAAAATATTAATATTCTGATACGTGAAACGAACAGTAAAAAGAGGTTCCCGCTATGAATACGATGCCTATTCCGGAATTAATAAGCAAGGTTACAGAAATTTGTAAAAAAAATAATGTGACACGACTGGATTTATTTGGTTCCTTTGCTACCAATACTGCCACTCCCACCAGCGATATTGATTTTGTTGTTTACGGTTGCCCTGATTTATTGCAATTAGAGGATGACTTACAACAGATTGAAACTTTACGAAAGATAGACATTTTTGACTTTGATAATATAAAAAATGAATTTCTTTTGGAGGATATAAAAAAATATGGAAAGCAAATCTATTAATCGTTACAATACCTTTTGCAAAAGTCTTAAAAACCTTGCGAAAAGTAGAACTGCTGACGTAAATGCTGATTTTGTTCTTGAGGGTACTGTGCTGAATTTCAGTCTCACTTTCGATATTTCCTGGAAAGTTATGAAAGATATCCTGATAAAAAAATTGGGAATCCTTGATTTTGCAGTCGGTTCTCCCAGAGAGACACTGCAACAGGCTTTCGCCAACAGACTTATTGATGACGACCAGTGGCTGCAGATGTTAAAAACCCGTAACCACTTGGCACACGACTATGATGGTACTCTTGCAACTGAGAAATTTCAGGATATTATAAATATCTATTATCCGCTTTTCGAAAAATTTAAAGTAGCCGCTGAAAAATATTATAGATAAGCTTTGCTTATTCACACCGTCGATTAAAAGATAGACGGTAATACAAAAACCAGGGCCATCAATGCGCTCTGGTTTTTGTATTTGCCTCTAAATATATCATTTTAAATCATCAGTTCTTCACATTTATTTCGAAAACACAGCATCATTTCTGGAAAGAAGATATACGCAATATTGATTCATACTAATGCCTTCTCTCTTGGAATGTTCCGCCAGTGATCTGTGCAGGCTTCGTGGAATTCTCAATTTAAATTGTCCCGAATAATCCTCAAGACTGTCCGGCTCATGAATCTCAATCCCCTCCTCCAATGCAGCTTCGAGCCACGCTTTTTTCGCATCCAGCGCATTTTCCACCGCAGTCTCCACTGTCTCTCCACATGTAATGCACCCTGGTAAATCCGGATAAGAAACCACAAATCCACCTTCATCCTTATCTTCTACAATTTCCATACGATAGGCCATTTCCATATAATCATTCAACGTCTTCATCTTTCTTCGCCTCGCTTTCTACAATCTGCCTTACCATTTCTACATATACTTTTTTAATCGGTTCATGTTTTGGTATTGTAATCGGCGTACACTCCTCCTTCCTAAATGTATAATGGCAGCTTCCACTTCTCGGTGAATTCATTTCATATCCATAACTTTCCAATACCTTCCGCAGCTCATCAAACCGAAGGTCTTTTGATAAATCGCATATACGTGTTATCAGTTTATCCCATTTTGACATTCTTATATCTCCTTATATTATATGTGGTGTCGCATATGGTGTCAATCTTTCTATTTATCGCTTCTGTAATAGAAACATTTTTATCAATATAGTTTACAGGGTATTTCTGTTCCTGATATGGAACTATTAGAATAATAGATTTAAGGATAATTTATTATTTGTGAGGTTATCTTATCAAGATTGCGAATGTGTATATATCCTTATTTTGACATATTTATAATTATTTTTACTATTTTATTTACTACAAATCGTATCGTTGCTGATTTATCAATATACAAACCTCCGTTCTGTCCCAGTATTCAAATGGTTTCTCTTTTCTTTTTCACCAGACACCCCTTCTTAAAAAACGCAATCCCATAACACAAAATCTGGTCATACTCTCCTTCATATTCTTTTGCATACATCCGCTCATCGATCTGCCGTATTGCACGTTCACAGTCGCACACCATGTTTTCTCTTTTATCGGAATATTTCACTTCAAGAACTACAGCCCGTCCATTTACCGAATCGAAAATTGCAACATCACTGCGTCCCTCCCCATGCTCTCTGTTTGATTCCACACAATATCCTGCACCAGCAAAAATCCCTGCCAGAAAAGCATGATAAAAATCTTCTTTATAATCATAATAACTGATAGTTTTTCGCAGTAGTTTATTTATTTCCTCAGTCAATGTCTCCTCATCAGCCTGCCATACTGCTGCAAACAAAGCCTTTCGATTCCATTCCATGGCACTGTCATCAAACCAGTTTGCTATCGTTGATTTGAAAATGTCACGAATCTCTGCATTTGGAATCATCAACGCTGACATTCCCTCCGGTAATTTTTTCTTTAATTTATCATCCCTTACCTTCGTCAGATATCCTGTCAGGTAAAGAATACTCCATAGGTTATTTTCAGAAGAGTGCAGGTAATCATATGTAACACTTTCATCCACCGGCAGTGTGATATAGCCTCCTGCCAGTAAAATCTCCAGTTTCTTCGTTATGCTCTCTCCCTTATAGTCAATAAAAGAGCGAATGATCGCATTATCGCTGGTATTTCTCCAATAGCTCTGGGGTTTGGCCTTGGAATTCCAGTCCAGATCGTGAAGATAATTCAGTACATCCCAAGGGCAGTAAATGTCAAAATTTCCAAAATGGTATCCATCGTACCAATCTTTTACTTTCCCTGCATATTTCTCTGCGCCCGCATCCTGCAGCATCTGGCATACCTCTTCCTGGGTAAACCCAAAATATTCATCAAATCTGGAGGTTGTAATCGTATCTGTAACAAAATTGTTCGTTCCTGTAAAAATACTTTCTTTGGCAATCTTTAAACAGCCTGTAACGACCGCAAACTGCAAAAATTTATTATCCTTCAGCGCCTGCATAACACCTTTCATAAACTCAAGCATTTGGTCATAGTATCCATTGGCACTTGCTTTTGCAAGTGGAACATCATATTCATCAATTAAAAGAATTACCTTTTTTCCATAATGTTTCTCCATTACTTTTATCAAAAAATAAAGGCTGTTTTCCATTTCAACTTTTGTTGACTCTTTTCGGATATAATGGCGTATATTCTCTTTCTCTTCTGTTGTTATATTCTCGCTTTTCAAAAGATAATCATGTTCTGAAAAAGTACTGGCGATCAAAAGCTGAAACATTTCATAAGCACTGTCAAATGCCAGACCACTAATACTTTTAAAAGAGACAAAAACAACCGGCCACTTATTCATCCATTTCTCACATAGCCAATAATTCCGTGAAATTTCCAAGCCTTCAAATAACTCTCTGTTATCCTTCTGGATGTCAAAAAAGCTGGCAAGCATATTCATTCCCAAGGTTTTTCCAAAACGTCTTGGTCTGGTAATCAGTGTAAAACCGTCACTTCCCGTTTTTAAAATTTCACTTATCAA
The DNA here is from genome assembly GCF_052122375.1 of Blautia sp. HCP3S3_H10_2. Classification (NCBI taxonomy): domain Bacteria; kingdom Bacillati; phylum Bacillota; class Clostridia; order Lachnospirales; family Lachnospiraceae; genus Blautia; species Blautia sp. HCP3S3_H10_2. Next base: position 33,957 of record NZ_JBQKCL010000007.1, on the reverse strand, counting down.
TCCTGTTTTATCTATATAGTAGTAATTGTTCTGCCGAATTACTTCAAAATCCGAAACACCGACTGCGATAGAAATATTTATCATGCTTTTCCTCCTCGTATTGCTTCACTTAAACATTCCATTAGCATATACTTTATGCCCCCGAAGCTCAGGACCTGATTCAAAATCAGGTTCCATTTATTTCCTATTTTTCTATCTTTCGTATTTATGTCCTTTGTGTTTATGTCTTTTGTGTTTATATCTTTTGTGTTTATATCTTTTATTGTATAAATATTGTAATAGTATTTGTTTGGTTTGTAAAGCATTTACCAAAAGTGCGTTATAAAAATACAGCTTATAAAAAGTTTATAGAATGCCTTATAAAAATACATTCTACTTACAGTTATGTTTTTTCAAACAGGCTCTAATATTTAACTTTACAAACTTAAGGATATTTTCGCTCCTGATTCGGAACTATCAGAACAATATACTAAAAGATGGACTATAACATTTTGAGTCGATTTAAATGTACGAATCTTATAAGACACGTCTAGGATAACATACTACCAAACACATTCAAAGAAAAATCGTTCGACATGTTTCGACAGTTCACCAACGAAATAAACCAAAACCTTTTTTATATACCAAGAATCCCAGCGAAATTTTTGCTTACAAAAAAGGAAATCCCACCGCAATGGAATTCCCCTTTTTCAATTACGGTTACTGTTCACTCCGTGACCAGCAACCACTTACGCTCCCAGATACTCCCGTATCCGCTCTTCCTCCATATTCTCCCCGATCACGATCACCACTTCCTGTCCTACAGCGATTGGTTTCAGGGAAAATTCCTTACGGGTAGCATTTAGTTCCAGCCAGCCCTTGGTCTCATTCGACAACTCAGCAGAACCTTTATCTGCAGCTCCCACAGAACCGCTATCTGCTGCCCCAGCCAGACCATTATCTGCTCTCTTAGCATTCTCTTTATCGCCACTGCCACCATTCGCTTCTTTTGCGGGAATCTGCCTGTTTTCCCTCACGAATCCCTTAATCCGGAACACATCTCCGCATCTGGGATCCTCCAATATCTTACGTGCCGCCGCTTCCAGTTTCTCCCCAGAAATCTTCAGTTCCATAAAATACAAAGACTGGAAGCCTTCCTTCTCGTCAAAACACTGCTTTTCGAAATCCTCCATCACATAACCGCTGGCAAAAATCCGCTGGAAATCCTCATCCGTAAATTGCTCCCAGTCTTTGCACAGAATTTCCTTCTCTGTAAAACGTCGTTTGCATTTCACACCTTCCAGCGCCCGGTTCAGATGCTCCACAGTCCCCTGGATTTCCTGCTCAGACGCTTCCTGGCTTTTGCTGAGAACAATGCATCCCGCATCCGCAGCCTCTGAAGCCAGCAGATACTCTGCCTGTGGCTGCAGCTTTTCTTCCAGTCTGGCATCCAGAATGGTGATCACGTTTCCGATCTGGTACCATTTATCCAAAGGCTCCTCATACAGTGCATCGAAAAACTCATCTACATCAAAAATCCCAGACGGCTCAATGAGAACCCTGTCATATCCACACATTCCCATTGCGATCAGCTTAGTCTTAAACCTTCTCCTGTGGCAATCCTTGTCGCAGCCGCCGGAAACCATCTCCAGCTCACAGTTCTCGCCCTCCAGATCATGAAGCAGCATCATATCCACATTCACTGCACCAAAATCATTTTCCAGGATGCCGATATTTAAACCCTGGCTCATCAGCCAGGAAGCATATTTTTTTATAAATGTGGTCTTCCCGGAACCCAGGAAACCTGTAATTAAATCTACCTTTACCACGGTATATCACCTCTTATTTTCTCAAAATTATTCTTACATTTTTAATAACAATAGGATTAAAACTGAGCAGGTACTCTTTTTTCAAGATATACCTGCTCCGTTATTTTTAACTGTTCAATCCATTTTCGCTCTATCGCCTATTTATCCAATAACGCCTCAAACTCCTCCTGTGGCATCGGCTTCGCAAAATAATATCCCTGGAAATAATCGCAGCCGTAATTCTTCAGGAAGTCCGCCTGCTCCTTCGTCTCCACACCTTCTGCGATCACTTTCAGGTCCAGGCGGTGAGCCAGCTCGATCAGAGAAATGATAATATTGTTATTTTTTCTGTTCAGTCCGATTTTCTGGACAAATCCCATATCCAGCTTCAAAATGTCAAAATCATAATCACGAATGGTGCTAAAAGAAGACACCCCGCTTCCGAAATCATCTACCAAAAGCTTCGCTCCTGCAGCATGCATCTGAGCCAGGAACCTGTTCCCATCCTCAGACACTCCCGCATAAGCAGACTCGGTAAGCTCGTAGCTGATGCTTCCCCTCGGCAGCTCTGATGTACGCACATCATTCAGGATCTTCTCCATGATATGCTTGTCCATCAGATCCATTCTGGAAAGGTTCACACCGATATCCACATTCCGCCTGCCTTCCCTCTGGCGTTTTTCCAGGAATCCATAAACGCTCTGGTAAACATAAGAATCCAGCTTGGTAATATAACCGCTCTCTTCCAGGATCGGGATAAATTTCGCCGGGGAAATATTGCCGAATTCACAGCTGAACCATCTGGTCAGCGCCTCTGCCAGCACCACTTTCCCTGTCCAGGCATCGTAAATCGGCTGATAGAAAACCTTGATCTCACCATTCTGGATGGCATCGTCCAGATGAAGAAGAGCAATACTCCGCTGCTCGTAATCCTCCCGCATCTGCTCATTAAAAACAGCGTACGGCTGGACAAACTGGTTGGTAATACTGGACTTGGCAAGCTTGGCCCTGTCGCACATGTCCGATACGCTTAAGCTGCAATGCCGCGGAATGTAATAAATACCGCACTTGCCATATAAATCCAGCTTCAGTTCCCCTTTGTTATACGTTCTGTGTAAAAGCTCTGGCAGACGTTCCAGATCCATATCGCATTTTCTCGTAAATACGGTAAAACGGTCTGCCTCCATCCTTCCCACTGCCAGTGGTTTCAGAAAACAAGTCGCAAGAATCTCCGCGACCTTCTTCAAGAGCGCATCCCCCGCCTCATAGCCAAACAGGTCATTTACCGTCTTAAATCTCTGGATATTAAAATAAGCTATAGCATAATCCTGCTCTGGGTTGCTCTCCAGCATCTTTCGCACCTTATGAAAAAATCCTGTCCGGTTCAATGCCCCTGTCACTGAATCCGTTTCCATAATTTTCGCTTTTATCGTCATTGTTCTCCACTCCGTCCGGCCTTCTTCACGTCCCCCAACACATTCTCCAGAACCAGACATTCCCTTTCTTACTCACATTCCTATACTGCTTATTTTACTATTGTTTTCTGGTTTTGAAAAGCTTAATTTATAAGATGCGAAGTTCAAAAGATCAAAAAGCTGTTCATGCTTGCACGATAAAGCTTTTGACCTTGGGTCACGCCCAACATGAGGAAGTCGCGATTTACGTAGAAAAACAGCCGCCTATATGATAGCTTCCGTCATTTTCTCCGACATGAGCCCCTATCACAGCGACTGCTTTTCATTATTATAATTACTTTTTCCTGTTTTCGCCTTACATTGTCAGCAATTCCTTAAAACTCTGAATCCTCTTATCTGCTTTCTCATATCCGGCAGCGTCCCCAATTCCTACAGCCTGCATCCCTGCATTCTTAGCAGCATCAATTCCAGCGTAAGCATCTTCTACCACATAACAGTCCTCCGGTTTCTCTCCCAGGAATTCTGCCGCTTTCAAAAATACCTCCGGATCCGGTTTGGACTTCGTGATATTTGTACCATCGGAAATTGCATCGAATGCAGCCAGCAGATCAACCTTTTCCAAGATAAATTTCGCATTCTTACTGGAAGAACCAAGTGCCAGCTTATAGCCTCTCTTATGTAATTCAGCGAGAGTTTCTCTTACCTCATCCGCTACATCCGCCGGTGTCATAGATGCAAGAAGCTCCCTGTATGTATGATTTTTGCTTTCCATCAGTTCTGCTTTTTTCTTCTGGGAAAGAGCCGGGTCTTCGTATCTTTCCAGAATGATTTCCAGGCTTTCTGCCCTGCTTACACCGCGAAGACGGTTATTAATGGTTTCATCGAAATAGATTCCCATTTCATCTGCCATCTTTTTCCACGCCTGATAATGAAACTTATCTGTAAAAACAATAACACCATCTAAATCAAAAATAAATGCTTTCATCTGTTTTCTCCAATCTATCTCAAACTTAATCACATTGCCTATGCAATATTATCTGATTACATCCAGCTGCATAAGCTCCGCAGCCGCACCTTGTACCATCTCCGGATTAAATCCCAGGAAAAACATATACTGTAATTCATTCAGACTTAAGTTCAGGTTCTCTGGGTCCTGACTGTTGATCTTGTCCACCGCAAGCGGCATTTTCCGTGCCAGGATTTCCATTGCACGGAGATCATTCTGCATTTCTTCCAGACGGGAATTCATGGTGTACGCTTTTCTGTAGTCCCGGTTTGTTCGGTAGCAGAATTCATAGATACCTGCTGAAAGCTTGATCTCACCCTGTAAATTCTGCGGCGTTTCCTTACTTCCGTTTTCCTTTCCGTCGGTTCCGCTTCTTTCGTTTTCTCCCTCTTCATCCTTCAGTTCCACGTACGATTTCATCTCCGCCACATCTGGCAGCACCGCCACCGCGCTGCATCCAAAAGGAATTTCAAACCGGACTGTCACCGTGCCGTCTTCGTTTACTTTCCATGCAGAAGTATATTTTCCACTTACAGAATCATAGCTGTATGTGACATAGCCAAGCTTATTATTCAGCTGAGGCGCGAAGCGCACCTTTTTAAATCCTGGCTCCATTTCCTGGATTCCTGCCATATAACGGTACACATACTCCATTACAGAGCCATAGGAATAATGGTTCAGGGAGTTCATGTCTGTTCCGCTTATGGTACCATCATCCAGAATGGAATTCCATCTTTCCCAGATCGTGGTGGCTCCCAGATTTACACAATGCATCCAGCCAGGGAAGCCCTCCTGGAACAAAATATAGCTTGCTACATCTTCAAGTCCATTCTGGGCAAGCACCTGGCAAAGCATGGTAGCTCCCACGAAGCCTCCTTTGATTTTATAACAATCTTTTCTTAATCTCTCTTTTAGTCCGGAAATCAGCTTGTTTTTATCACGATATACGCCAAAATTCAGGCACATAAGATAGGCTGTCTGTGTATCTATCGCCAGTCTTCCATTTACAGCAAAAAATTCATTCAGAATTGCGCCACGAATTTTCTCAGCTTTCTCATGGTAGTACTCTGCTTCCAGCTTGTATCCCAGAATTTCTGCAGCTTCTGCCACTTTTCCCGTCGAAGCAAAATAGTACAGGGATGCTACCAGTGCATCATCTGTGCCGCCCTTCATGCTCTGTGGTGAGATACCATCCTGGGCAAGCCAGTCTCCGAAATGGAATCCGAAATTCCACAGATTCTGATTTCCATTTTGTTCATCACTCCGGATGATCCAGTCTACCCATTCTTTCATCATGGAATAATTCTGTCTTAATTCATCTTTATCTCCGTAATGATGATACAGAACCATCGGAATAAAAGTTGCTGCATCACCCCATACACTGGACCCGCCAGGAAGACCTCCCAGGTTCGGAATGAAGTTTGGAATCGCACCGTTCTGTTTTCTCTGCTCGATATGCAGATCTTTTAAAAACTTCCGGTAAAAAGCCCTGGTATCCATGTTGTAGCAGGCGGTAGGTGCAAATACCTGTGCATCTCCTGTCCAGCCTAGTCTTTCATCACGCTGCGGGCAATCTGTAGGCATGTCCAGAAAATTGGACTTTTGTCCCCACATACAGTTTTTTGCAAGGCGGTTCAGCTGTGCAGAAGAAGAGTCAAAATATGTGGTTGTTTCCAAATCGGAATACACCACACATCCGCGAAATACAGATGGATCTACTTCCCCAGGCCATCCTGTCACACGCACATAGCGGAAGCCAAAGAAGGTGAAATGCGGGCGTACCTTTTCCCTTCTGCCATCCGAAATATACTCATATCTGGCCTTTGCCGTTCTATAGTTATCATTATAGAAATTGCCTTGCTGCAGCACTTCCCCGAAATCCAGAGTAACTTTTGTTCCAGCCGGAAGTTCTGAATCAAATTCCACGAAGCCAACCATGTTCTGTCCCATATCCAGGACAGTCTCACCGGCTGGTGTGTGAATAATCTCCCGTACCGTAAGTGTCTCTTTTACCTTCACCGGAAGACTGTAACGCTCAGTAAGCTGCGCCGTAGTAAGAGTAATTTCCCCCATCAGGGTTCCCTTGTCTTTTTCGATGAGCTGTACTGGTTTCGCTGTATTTTCTTTTTCCTTCCACAGCTGTCGGTTCAACACTTCCCCATCATAGAGATCACTCATTTCGATATCGCTGCCCCGGTATGTCCAGGTCTCATCTGTGGCAACCACAGTCTCACTGCCATCCTCATACCAGATATGAAGCTCTGCAATAGCCGCAAATCTGGTTCCATAGCACTGGGATGCGCCTTCATATCCAAGTCTGCCTTTGTACCACCCATTGCCACAATAAATTGAAATCTGATTTTCCTGACCACCAAGCAGATGGTCGGTCACATCGTAGGTCTGATACTGGATTTTTTCCCGGTAATCATTGCAAAATGGAGCCAGGATATCTTCACCGGCTTTTTTTCCATTGATACAGGCTTCATATACACCTAAGCCGGTTACATACAGTCTGGCTCTCAGAATGCTCTTTTCAACTTTTGTAGTCCCATTATCACATGCACAGTTTTCTGATGTAGCTTTATCTGATACTGCTTTCTCTGCTGTAACTTTTTCTGATACAGTTTTCTCAGGCATTCCGTTTTGGGTCACTACATCTTGTACGCCAGCCATACCTTTTACTTCAAAATTCTTCTCAAAAACAGGATGGAACTTATCATCTTCCGCAGTGGTAATAAATTTACCAACCCATGGAGTTTTTCCTTTTCCCCTTTCGAAAAAAGCTGTTCCACATCCCAGATCACCAGCATCTCCTGTCACCGTAACACGGCAGTAATAACGGGTATATGGCTCTACCCGGACAGCGATTTCCTGTCCTGTACAATCCAGATCAGCCCCCTGTTTTTTCCAGATACATTTGGAAAAATCCGCCTTATCACTTACCTCGATAAGAACATTCTCCGCCCTTTTAGATACGCTTTCCCGCACCTTCCAGGACAATTTCAAGTGATCCAGTTCGAAACCAACCGGATTTTCGATGCCATTGATTTTTATGTCCTCAATTCTCATATACTATTTCCTCTTAATATGTTTCATACTTCCAGTACTATAAATCTGACATATAGCGTTACTATTCACCTTGTGCTTAGCAACGCTGTATGTCTTTCTAATAATTCTCCGTACTCTCCAGACTTCTTTTATTACATAAACTCAAATTCCATAAACTGCAGCGTTCCGGAAATCTCAAAAATGAAATACAGCGGTTCCACAGCTTTTCCTGTCTTAAACGGAATTGTCACAGTCTGCCACTGGATCTCATTCTCTAACCGGATATCAGCTTCCCCTCTGAGTAATTCTCCGCTTTCATCCGCAGCTGCAAGAATCTTTCCTTCGGCACTTCCTCTTACAATCATCTTCACACAAGAAAGTTCTTCCTCATAAGAAAAATACTTATATCCAACCTTCACGTCCTGCTGCACATTTGCAATATAATGTGTCTCCCCATCCTGGAAAATATATGGGAACCGCTCTCTCCTGCATTCACCATAATTTATTTTTCCATCATTCCCAGGGCAGATAAGATTACATGCAATAGCTGCCGGATATTTTCCTTTTCCTGTAAGTGCACCAGCATTCAGTCCACAGCTTGTCATCTCCACCTGCTGGATTTTCCCATCTGCTCCAATGGTGATTTTCTCAGCGCACCCCTGTCTGGAACACTCAGTTCCATGTGTCTGGCGATGGTAAAAAATATACCACTGACCATTTACGCAAATCATTCCACCATGATTATTGCCCATCATATTCCTGGGAACTGCATTCCCCTGATATCCAATATCACCATTTGAAATAAGCGTTCCACCATAAGAAAAATCCCTGTTTGGATAGTCACTGACTGCATAACACAATTCATGACTTAAATGGCTGGAATACACAAAATAATACTTCTCTCCCACTTTTCTCATAGAAGACGCCTCAAAGAATCCATGTCCTTCGAACTCTGTGCCTTTCTCCAGCTTCTGCCCCGGAACCATCATTACCGGCTCTTCCTTCAACGTAAGCATATCCGGCTCCAATTCTGCTACCATGGCTCCCGGGCTGATGCCCATTTCCTGTTTTTCTTCCACGCCCATATCTGGTTTCTCCATATCAATTTCCGGGCAAAAGCCGTAATACAGCCATACCTTTCCATCATCATCCACCAGCACCGCCGGGTCAAAGGGGAGATATTCATTTAATTCTTTTCCATTTCTGATACTTTCCGGATAACGGATATGTCCATAGAATTCAAAAGGTCCGGCAGGTGAATCACTGACTGCCACTCCGATTTCCGGCACAAAAGTCACACAGTAATACAGATGATATCTCCCGTCCGGGCCCTTTACCACATCTGGTGCCTGAAGAGCCCTTTCGCCACCAGGATTTGACGGATCCTGGTCTTTCCTGTAGGAAACGCCTTCATATTTCCAGTCAGACAGATCTGAAACAGGCGCTGACCAGACTACATAATCCTGCATGCAATACCTCTCTCCTCCTGCAAGATCGTGGGAGCCATATACGTATAACCGTTTTCCAAACACATGGGGCTCCCCGTCCGGTACATATTCATTAAGGGGTAAATATGGGTTATATGCCTGTTTCTTCATTATTTGCTATTTTCCTTTCCTCTTGATTCATGATATAAATGACACATAACACTTTAAATGCACTCTAAAACACGTTAAAAAAGCTTCTGCTATATATCACCATGTGAAGCATGCAAATTGCGAAAATGTTTTTTCAAACACGCTCGAATTTTCTAAATACTTTGTATTTCGTTGATATTCCATCTCCTAATATCTTAGATATTCCTTGCCGCAGAACGGATCCACCGGGCTTTTTCCTTTAAATTCAGACCGCCCCATTAATTTCTCCGCACATGCATCAATGACATAATCATTGTTGGAATAGCAGTTGATATATGTCTGAATCTGCGGTACATCAATAAGAGAATATGGATTTCCCATACTTACATAAATAACCGGAACCTCTGCTGTAAACCATGGGCAGTTATCTCCATTTCCCCAGAAGGTGTACCACTGATAACGGTTAGTTACCTGATTCGAAGCATTCTCCATATTTCCTATATAAAGAACCAGATCGTATTTCTTCAGAAATCCTCCTACGGAAAAATCAGGTTCGGATGAGAAATCTTCTTTCTGATATATGGAAACTTCAAATCCCTCTTTTTCCAGAAGTGCTTTCCAACGCTCTGTAACTCTTGCACTGGATGGATAGTCACCAAGGATCTCCAGCAGGATTCTCCTTGTTTTTTCCGGTGAGATTGGCAGAACGTTTTCGTTATTCTTTACCAGTGTGACAGATTTATCTGCGCACTCACGTGCCCAGCTTTCGTAAACATCATTTCGCAGGATAGAAAGATCTTCTTTTGCCGGAACCAGTTCTGTTTTTGCTTTTTTATGCAGCCCGATTGCAGCCTTGGCCGCAAGGATCCTGGTAACTGCCTCATCCAGTCTCTTCTCAGAAAGGATTCCGTTCTTATAGCCATTCAGCATGTACATATAATCTTCATGAAGATCTTTATTAAACAGGAACATATCACAGCCAGCTTCAATGGAATACGGAACAGCTTTCTCACGCTTCATTCCAACTGTAAATCCAAGCATACAGGTAGAATCAGTGCTGATAAGTCCATTGAATCCAAGCTTACCGCGAAGCAGTCCCTGAAGCAGCTCCGGGCTTAAGGTTGCCGGAACCAGTTTATCCGGGAAATCCGGGTTAAAATGCTTCTGATAAGCAGGCTGGGCAATATGTCCTACCATAACAGTCAAAGCCCCGTCATCAATCAGGCCTTTATAAATTTTTCCATATGTTTCATCCCACTCTTCGCAGGAAAGATTATTTACACTTGTGAGGATATGCTGGTCTACTTCATCACAGCCATCTCCTGGGAAATGCTTGATGGAAACTGCTACATTTTCCTCATCCGCACCACGTTTGTATGCCAGACCGCATTTCAGGACAAACTCCGGATCCGCTCCATAGGTACGCACATTTGTAATCGGGTTTCTCCAGTTTCTGTCAATGTCCACTACCGGGGCAAATGCCCAGTTACAGCCTACTGCTTTTCCTTCGGAGCAGGAAATCTTGCCAAGACGGTATGCCTGCTCAGGATCACCAGTCGCAGCCACTTCCATCTGTTTTCCAAAAGAGGTTCCATCTACAGCGATTCCGTCACCGCCAGCTTCCAGGTTTGCAGCAATAAAAAGCGGGATTTTGCTGTGCTCCTGAAGCCATCTGTGACAAGCCTGCATTTCTTCACTTTCCCCACAGCGGTACAAAATACCGCCGATATGATGATCCAGCATTACGTGCTGCAGATAGCCAGGATCAGCAGAATAGCCGATAGGAACCATCAGCTGTCCGATCTTCTCCTCCAGTGTCATTGCTTTCTTTGTCTCTTCTACCCATTTCACCCCTTCATCATCCAGGTTAAATGGTGCTGCCTTTATATCGATCATAATTATTTTCATCCTTTTCTAAAAAAATACTGCTGCAAACAGAAGCTCGCTTATTCCGTCCGCATCTCCATTTGCAACAGTATCTTATTTCTTTTTTATGCTCTTACTGCTTTTCTTTTTTCAAAGAAAGCTGCTATTCTTCCAGACTGGGAAGAGAATGTATAGAATCCCAGTACGAAGATTCCCATGATGATCTGCTGCCATCCGCCTGCTCCCAGGTTCAGACAGTTCAGACCATAATTCAGGATTTCCATTCCAATTGCTGCGATTGCGATTCCGATCACATCATTGCTTGCCAGTCCGATAAAGGTTCCCATAAATACCGGAACGATATAGGAAAACATAATGGAAGAAGTTGCAAGTCCGGATTGTGGTGTGACATCATTCTGTGAAATATAGACGATTGCTGCAAGTCCGATGATCAGTCCGGAGAAAATATAGGAAACAAATACGTTTTTCTTTTCATTGATTCCGATATTCACACCGGCACTCTGATTGTTTGCAAGAATCTTTTCCCTGCGTCCGGAAGCTGTAAAGTAGGTATACACTACAAAAAGTATCATTGCCAGCGCTGCCGGAAGAAGAACCAGCGGCATACGTCCCATTTTGGAAAGTGCAGGAGTGGAATAAAATCCGCGGATTCCCTGTCCTCCAAATAACAGATATGTCAGAGACTCATATAAAAGTGTCATTCCAATGGTACAGATAATGATCGGCAGTCTTCCCACAATATAGACAATTGCAGTTCCCATGGAAAGGACCACCCCAAGAGCGATTGCAGTCGCAAATGCAGCCCACATGCTTCCGGTATGCTGTCCCACATACCCTGCGCCGATTGCTGCAAGAACCATAGAAGCACCGCCAGAGAAATCGAAGCGTCCGTTTTTCAGCTGAAGCCAGATTGCAAGTGCCACACAAACTGTCATGCAACTGTTAATCACAACCTGCTTGAGCAGATCTTTTCCAAGGAAAATATTACGTCCGTTTACAATACATTTATCGCTGTTCATGGTGATGACAAGCATCACCACAAACATCAGCACTGGTAAAACCAGTGACAATAATACTTTTTTTACAGCTTTCATAGCATACTCCAATCGTTTGCTTAACTTTGTCTTAGTAGGTCAGACACTGTACTGCACTTACAAGATCTGCATATGTTGCATCCGGATTTCCAAATACTGTCATGTTCAGAACATCCTCTGGTGTATATGCCGCAGCGGATACATCAGCAGTGGTGTAAAGAGAATTTACAAAAAGTTCCATATCCTCATCACTGTTTACAATATACTGCTCTGTGCTGATTCTCTCTGCTTTTTCCGGCATATCAGCAAACTCAGTCTCATTGATCTTGTTTAACATCAGTACAAGTGGGTAAACAATTGTCTCAGCTCCTGTAACTACAACCTGCTGATAGGTCTGGTTTCCTGCAGAACCAAAGTTGTTTTCCTCGCCGCCTTCATAACCGGTTGTAAACAGCTTAATATCAGAATCTACACCAGCAGAAACCATAGTCGGATATACGAAAGAAGTTCCTGCAGCAAGGCTGATGATTGCCTGTGTATCAGGATGTTTGGAGAAATAGGTACTGTCAAGCGGAGCAAAGTTCAGTACATCAACTTCCTCATCAAGCGGATCTACTGTGATCGGAGTCTCTGCTGTCTTATTATATTCATCAACAGCTGCAATGAACTGGTCCGCACCCATTGCCTGTGCAGGGAACGCCCATGCCGGGAAAATAGCCAGTGACACATGGGTGATCGGGTTATCTGCATTTCTCTCATTATACTCGATCAAGCTGTCGAAGCACTGGGTTCCAATGCAGACATCATCTGGATTATGTCCATCTGTTACTGTTCCAACGAAGTTTGGATTTCCAAAAACATCGTCATATGCAGAAGTATAAGAAGTATCAAAGTCGCAGAGATAACCGCCATAATAAATTCCTGCCGCATCGCACTCAGAAAGAATAGATGGTGTTCCAAGATCCATGGTACCGATGATTCCGTCTACACCGGAAGCAATCAACTCCTGTACTTTTGTCAGGTTTGCAGCTTCATCTGTCTGTGTAAAAGTACCATACTTAAATTCTACATTTAATGTGTCAGACAGAGATTCCAGAAATGCCTTTGTAGCATCTACAGCTTTTCCTGTATCCTGATAGAAGCATACGCCAATTGTGGCTTTCTTCGGTTCTGCGGATACAGATACCATGCTAAGAGAAGAAGCGGTCATAGTTCCTGCTACTGCAAGTGCCATAAGTTTTTTGGATGTTTTCATTTGACAAATCCTCCTTGAAATTGTTTTTTATTTTGAAATTGTTTAATTAACATTTTCTTACTTCTTTCATATTCTTTCCGGAAACATCTACATTTTTCGAAAATAATGTTACTGTTCACTCCGTTCACAGCAACACGACTACCAGTAAACAGCAACGAAATAACATCATCTTGGAAGCACTCCATCCCGTTTCCGGCATGTAATCATAACAATAATGATAAAAATAACTGCCTTCAGGAAATTGATCATGTTCAGGTCAACTCCCATGGTGGTAAGGTCGTTACTGAGAAGTACATAAGTAAAAGTTCCGATCAGTGCACTGCTGACTTTGGATTTCATTCCTCCTGAAAGAGGCATTCCACCAAGGATCAGACAGATCATAACGTCCATTGCAAAGCCGGTTCCAGTTCCTTTTCCTGCGCTGCCGGTACGGGTCAGCATAATGAAGGAGCCAATTGCAACAGTAGCTCCAAACGCCATGTAGGCAAATACTTTCCACTTCGTGGTATTTACACCAGACTGCTCTGCTACCACCTCGTTCGCACCGATTGCTTTGGTATATTTTCCAAATTTTGTATATTTGAAGAAATAACCAACCAGAAGTGCTACCACCACAATTGCTATGATCAGCATGATCGTGTACTCGTTCCTGTCCATAGGCTTAATCTTCGCCTGGATGGAAATACTGGTATTTCCTGTTCCTTCCATCAGAAGCAGCTGTGCCCCGGTGAAAAAGAACATCAGGAACAGGGAAGTTACGATAGAGGGAAGTCCCAGCCATACTGCAACGGCACCGTTAAATGCACCGCACGCAAGAGCAATTGCAAGGACTACTATAAATGCAACGACTACTCCTTTTGTAGTTCCACCCAATTTGTTGGAAATCAGTATGTACAAAATGGCATATACACCAACCTGCTGTCCTACACTGACATCCATAAATCCCATAGAATAAACAAATACCGCACCCAGGGAAATGATCGCATACGGGGCAACTGTCTGTAACACAGTCGTCACATTATACATCAGCTTATCTCCACTGAAGATCAGAAAGAGAATTACGGTAATCGCAAGTCCTGCGTAAGCAGCAACATCATAAATATGTGTTTTCAGCCAGGAGGCTGTTTTACTTTTATCTTTTCCCACTTCTTTTGCCTCCTTATATTACATACTCGATAATGTCTGTCTCCTTCAGTTCAGGAGAACGCATTACTTCGCCAGTTTTTACGAAATCTTTCATGATAATGATCTTATCAGCCATACCGATCAGCTCTGCCATCTCTTCGCTGATCAGAATGATTGCTTTTCCTTCTTTTTTCATTTTCGCGATCAGCGCATACATGGATTGTTTGACACCAATATCAACCCCTCGGGTGGGACAATCCATGATCAGTACCTCGGAACCTCTTGCTGTCCACTTGGCAAAAGAAACCTTCTGCTTATTTCCACCACTCAGGGTGCTGACCCACTGCTTTCCACTGTTGCACTTGATCCGGAAGGAATCGATTTCTTTATCTGCACTGTTCTTTTCAGCCGCCGGATTGACGAAGGTTCCATGCTCCAGAGACGGAAGCAGCGGAAGTACAATGTTTTCCTGAATGGAGCCCTCCAGGATCAGAGCCTCTTTATCACGGTTTTTGGAAATATAACCGATTCCGGATTCGATTGCCTGCAAACAGGTCTTAATCTCTTTTCCATTTCGCACCACACTTCCGGATTCCAGTTTCTCAAGTCCGAAAGCCGCCCGGCCAACCTCATGCATTCCGCATCCGGATAATCCTCCGAAACCGATGATCTCGCCTTTATGTAAGGTAAGGGAAAAATTCTTAATTGGACCAAAAGAAATATTCTTCAATTCCAACGCAACCTCATCGCTGTGGCTGGTATCATAATCTTCACGGTAATAGGCCTCTCCGATTTCCCTTCCAACCATCATGTAACGGATTCTCTGTACCGCATTCGGTGCGTCCATTTCTTCCCGGTTCAGATGACCGATGATGTTTCCATCTCGTAAAACAGTCAGGTCTGTACATTGCTCCAGGATTTCATCCATATCATGGGAAATGAAGATTACAGATTTTCCTCTGTCTTTCATCTCATGAATCAGCTTATACAAAATCTGGCGTCCCTCCAGGGAAAGTGCTGTTGTTGTCTCATCCACCACGAAAACCTCTGTTTCATCGGATACGCAGCGGACAATTTCGATCAGCTTTCTGTCCTCGAATGTAAGCTTGTTAATGCTGTCCTTCGCATGAATATTTTTGATTCCAAATTTCTGAAGCATTCTCTCTGCCTCTTCATTTGCTTTTTTCATGCTCACAAATCCAAATTTCGAAAATTCATCAAACCGTCCAGCCAGAAGGTTCTCTGCCACTGTACAATCCGGTATGGTGTTTGCTTCCTGAAGTACCATACTGATTCCGGCCTTCTGGGCTTCCACCATATTTCCAGGTTTCCAGCTCTGGCCCTTGTAAAGCATTTCACCGCCGCTGGCAGCCTGCATTCCTGCAATAATTGAAGTAACTGTAGACTTTCCGCTTCCGTTCTCCCCGATCAGTCCACGGATCTCTCCGCGGTAGAACTTCAGGTCTACTCCTTTCAGAGCCTGGGTCGGTCCGAAAAACTTGGTCATATTTTTTACTTCAATCAGTAATTCTTTTTCCATAGTTTCCTCCGAAAATTCCACTCCTTGGTCTGTTCCTTTCATGGTTATATTGTACCTTTTTGAAAGAGACTGCTTCAAGGCTACTTTTTCTCATTAGATAGTACAATTTTTCATAAAATCATAAATTTTCTTCAATAATCCTGTGGTTTTAATTTTTTTAGGTTAAAAAATGTACATTTTTTTATTTACATTTCAAATTACGTATATCATAATAATTATAATGCCAGGGTCCAAAGGTCAAAAAGCTGTTCGTGCTTGCACGATAAAGCTTTTGAACTTGGAACCCGCATAGCTGCAAAACAATCCGTGGCATCAATAAATAAAAAAGGAGATTCCCATGTTAGACGAGCGTCACGAAATCATAGAATTCGGTTCACATATCCCTCTGAAAATATTTATCCACAAGCTTGGCTCCGTTACCAAACACTGGCACTCCAGTCTGGAACTGCTGATGGTGCTGGAGGGAAACATCATTATCACCGTAGACGGAAATACCTGGAAACTGAAGGATGAGGACGTGATCCTCATTAACTCTAACAGCATTCATGAAATATATTCTGAAACAGGGGCCGTCATGATCGCAGTTCAGATCAAGCTCTCCCTGTTCAACCAGTTTCAGTCAGACCTGACCTCTATTATTTTTGACTGCAACAGCGCCACCAACCCTGATTTCAAGCGATATGCCAATATCCGCTTCGCCATAGCTTCCCTGATCCAGGCAAACTCCTATCACTCTGACGGAACCGACTACCTGAATTATTCACTCAGCTACTATCTGGTTTCCCAGCTTCTGGAGAACTTTAAGTCCAATGCCTCTGAAACCTTGCAGAAGCAGCAGAAATACATGGAGCGTCTTACCCGTATCATCAATTATATTAATGAGCATTATGCGGAAAACTTTTCCCTCAGTGACCTGGCAGCCATGGAGAACCTTTCTGTGCCTTACCTTTCCCAGTTCTTCGACAAATATATGGGTGTCAAGTTTACCCAGTATTACAACAGCATAAAGCTGGAACACGCTGTAAGTGATCTGATCTCAACAAAGGATTCCATAGAAACCATAGCCATGCGAAATGGATTTACGGAATCCCACGCCTTTATCCGCACCTTTAAGAAACAATACCAGATGCTGCCAAGTGCTTTCCGGAAACAGCAGGCTCAGAATCCGACAGCAAAAACTGCGGGCAGCGATATCAATTATCTGCTTCTTGAGCCAAGCAACTACCTGCAGAAGCTTACCAAATATCTGTCAACCAACGATCTTTCTGCCCACTCTATGCCTTCTGCTGTACATAAAGAAATTTCTGTCTCAGATATCCGGGTTACAGAATCTATCTCACACCTTCGTCATACCTTCAAAACCTTTACCAGTGTGGGACGTGCAGCGGAACTGCTGGACCGGAATATCCAGGAAATGCTCATAGATCTGCAAAAGAACGTTGGTTTTAAGTATGTGAAATTTCACGGGATTCTTTCCGATGACATGATGGTAGTCAGCCGTGTAGGGCAGGAGCTCCGTTTTACCTATACTCTGGTTGACCAGGTTCTGGATTTCCTGCTTTCCATCGGACTGAAACCCTTGATCCAGCTTTCCTTCATGCCAAAGGAACTTGCCGCCGATCCTGACAAAACCATTTGTTACTGTCCTTTTATCACCAGTCCGCCAGCTGATATGAAAGAATGGGATTCTTTAATCGACGATTTTACCCGGCACCTTATCAACCGTTACACGCTGGAGGAAGTGAAGCAATGGCCTTTTACCGTGTGGAATGAGCCGGTTACCTCTAAGAAGATGTTTGGATTTGGAGATGATGCTTTATTTTTCCGATTTTATAAGCACACCTATGACACCGTGAAAAGCATCTGCCCGGAAATCCAGTTCGGCAGTCCTTCCATGTTGTACATTGAAAACCTTGGAAACGCAGACTGGATCTACCGCTTTATAGGCTGGTGCAGGGAACAAAGCTGTATGCCGGACTTTATGAATATTCATTATTATGCGGATATCATCCTTCCAACCTCCAGTGATGATTTTTTCCTTACCAAGGCTACAACCTCCTGTTTCCCGAAAGCTACTGATGACTTCAGCCTTTTCATCGGAGGAATCAAAAAGATTTTTAAAACACTGGGAGTCCAGGATAAACCAGTTTATATGACTGAATGGAATTTCACCATGTCACACCGTAATCTGATCAGTGATACCAGCTTCAAGACCTGTTACATTATGAAAAATCTGCTGAAAAATTATGACAGGCTGGATTCCTTCTGCTATTGGAGCCTTACTGACCTGATCCGGGAAAATCCTCTTCCACCCAATCAGTTCCATGGAGGGCTTGGTCTTTATACCAGCTGCGGTCTGCGCAAGGGTGTATTCTATGTATTTTATTTTGCCAATATGCTGGGGGATGAATTGATTGCCGCAGGAGACGGCTATTTTATCACCAGAAAAGGGGTCTGTTACCAGATTATCACTTATCATTATATTCATTATGGCGATCTTTTCGCTTCTGGAGAACTTTTTGATATTACAGAGACAAACCGCTATACTGCCTTTGATACTACCAAGGACCTGGATGTTTCCCTGCAATTGACCGACATTGCTAATGGCAATTACAATGTGAAAGAATATTTTGTAAACAGACATCATGGAAATGCTTATGATATCTGGCTGGAAATGGGCGCCATTCCCCTTTCCCCTCAAGATACGGATCTGCTGCGTGGACTGTGTGTTCCGGGATTTCACCAGAGCCGGCTTTTTACGGAGAAGCATACACTTACTTATACAGCACAGCTGGAACCGTTTGAGATCCGGTTTGCGGAGTTGAGGCCGGTGTGATGATTCGGCGTTTCTATGACCTTTTGTCACAAAAACACCTCCCGGAACGTTGCCAATGAACAATAACATGGGAAAACTTTTTTCAATATAACGCAAAAAGGCTGTAAACCGGACAGCGCAAATCTTTTATTCATTATGAAGCCAAAGACTTACACCGGTTTACAGCCTTAACTCTCTTTACAGTCTTAACTCAATGTGAATTCCTTAAATTCCACAGTTCCAGCTATAGCAAATCTAAAGAATAATCCTGTTTTTCCAGCTTCTGCTTTTACCGGAATTTCCACAGTATTCCATTCCTTACCTTGCAGTTTAAATCTGCTGCTGCCAAGTTCACTCTCCCCTGCCAGGTCTGCACTTACTTTAACCTCACCTTCTGCATCACCTCTTAAGTACAGAACCACCTTCGACAGGCTTTCAACAGCAAAATATTTATAGCCTACAACCACTCCGTCACCAATATTGGCAATATAATGAAGAGCGGTATTCTCTTCAAAAATATATGGCTGCGTGTCTCTCAAAGATGCTCCATAAGTGATTTTTCCAATGGAATCTTTGCCCATAAGATTACATGCGATTGCTGCCGGATAAGTGCCTTCATCAGACAGCCATCCCTTGTTCAGTCCGCAGCTGGTCATTTCAACCTGCTTAATGCTGCCATCTTCCTGGATGGTTATTTTTTCGGCACAGCCCTGTCTGGAACTCTCTGTTCCGTGAGTCTGTCTATGATAAAAAATGTACCACTGACCATTTGCGTTCACCATTCCGCCATGATTATTTCCCATCATATTATGTGGTTCCTGGTTTCCTTCATATCCGATATCACCGTTTGAAACCAAAGTGCCTCCGAAAGTAAATTCTCTGTCTGGATAGTCGCTGACCGCATAACACAGTTCATGGCTTAATTTACTGGAATATACAAAATAGTATTTTTCACCTACTTTTCTCATGGAAGAAGCCTCAAAAAAGCCATGACCTTCGAAGCTGGTTCCGCCTTCCTTCAGTCCTCCTGGAATCATCATGTGAGGCTCTTCTTTCAGTGTCAGCATGTCACTTTCCAGTTCTGCTACCATAGCTCCTTCACTGAATTCCAGCTTTTCGGCACCTTCAATATCGCCATCATCCCCCTCTTTTTTCAGCGGAACAGCCGGGCTGAAGCCATAATAAAGAAATACCTTTCCGTCGTCATCTACAAGTACTGCAGGATCAAACGGTAAATGTTCCGAAAGTGTCTTTCCGTTTTTTATACTTTCCGGATAATGAATATGTCCATAAAATTCAAAGGGACCGGCAGGAGAATCGCTGACTGCCACACCGATTTCAGGATAAAAGGCCAGGCAGTAAAACAGATAATATCTTCCGTCTGTACCTTTCGCCACATCTGGTGCCCAGATTTCCCTGTGCATTTCTTTATTTGAAGGATCCTGATCCTTTCTGTAGATCACGCCTTCGTATCTCCAGTCTGTCAGGTCATCCTCCGGTGCTGACCAGGTCACATAATCACCCTGACAATAGGCCTCTCCCCCAGCCAGATCATGGGAACCATAAATGTAAACCCGTCCGTCAAATAAATGAGGTTCACCGTCTGGTACGTATTCGTCTAGTGGTAAATAAGGATTGTATATCTGCTTCATTTCTATAATCTGCCTTTCTAATATATTATTGGAAACCTATTATTATTGTACATTTTTATAGCCAACATCATCAATGTCACTTTTTCTGATTCCCTTGTACAAATTTTCATAAAAAAATATTTTGGATTATGCGAATCTTTCTTTTGCAATTTTTCACACAAAAAATTGTACATTTTAAAGCCCTTTTGCCTTCTTCTAGAAAAGATGCCAGGAACAATAATTCTATCGTCCCTGGCATCATCTTATTTTGTCATTTCTGTTATATTTAATGTTACTGCCGCGTCCTCAAGTCCCTCTGCACTTACCTTTAGTGTACAGCTTCCTGCTGCATAACCGCCACGGATAATCGCCATTGCATAACCCTTATAAGTGGTAAATGTTCCCTTGGTATAATTCTCCGCCGTAACTGGATTTGCGGAACCAAATGCTGCCAGATATGCCGCAAATCCGGCAGATGTCTCCACGTTTTTCGCCAGCTCATCACTTACAGATTTCTCACAATTTGCAGTCGTTACAACATTTCTGATCTGCTTACTGCTTCCAGCCAGCTTGCCGCTTTCGGTAATCTCATTACCATCTGCTACCTCAATACTTCCGGTTATCCTTACATCCTCATCCGGCACATGTCTTCCTTCCTCATCCACCAGTTCAATGCCCACATAAACTGCACTGTGTCCATCCGCTGTCAGTGTGGTTTTCTCCGGATGAAGCTGGATTTTCTTCGCCTTTCCAGTGGTTTCCAACGTGTCTCTGGAAAGGATTTCGCCGTCCTTGTAGCTTACTGCTTCCAATTTTCCAGGAACGTATTTCACATCAAAAAGGAAGGATTTCGGTAATCCGGCAGCCAGTCTTTCACCAGCTTTACAGGTTGCCACAGAAGCACCGTTTTGCAGGATTTCCACAGTATCACCATTGGAAAAAACTGCCACCTGTATCGGTGAATTTTCTGCATTTTTCCAGTTCCAGTTTTTCTTTACATCCGTAAATCCCCAGCGGCTGATCAGCTCTGTTTTTCCAAAAACAGCCGGATCGTAGGAATAAAGATAAGTCTCTTTACTTCCCCAGACCACGCTTCTGTAAGCTCCCTGCGGAAGGATTCTTCCGTTAATATCCACATCCGCATCATTGGCAAGGCGCCACGGATAAGAAGAAGTATGAGACATTAATGCATATGGACCTTCTTTCAGAAGGGGATCATCTGCATCAAGGAACACAGATTTTCCAATACCCGCCTCCCCGATATAATCGTATGCGGTCCAGGTGAAATCTCCGATCACATATGGGGTGCTTTCTACCATTGGCCAGCGGATTCCTATCTCATTTGGATAGTTTTCTGAGCCTAAAATTACTCGTTCCGGGAACATTTCGTGATCCAGAGGATATTTATCTTCCATGTAGTTGTAGCCTACAATGTCGAGACCGTTGGTAAATGCCTCAGAATATTCCTCCCAACTGGTGTCATCTTTTCCACCGTCGGCATTCTGCAGGGAACTACTTTCATTTACATTCTGCACAGAGCCATTTTCCCCCGCATTTTGCGCAGAAGCATTTCCATCCTCATTCTGTAAGGAACCGTTTTCATCTGCAGCTTCCCCCATGATTTTCTTCATATTTTCTTCTGTCAGTTCATCATCCAGACCGCACCAGAAAGAGCAGATTCCGTTAGATACCGGGCGGCTCGGATCCAGCCCTTTAACTGTTTCGGCCAGTCTTGTTGCTACGGTATATCCGTTATTCAACCCGCCACGCTCGGTAATTTCATTTCCAGTTGACCAGATAATAACAGAGGGATGATTACGGTCTCTTTTGATAAATGCAGTCAGGTCTTTTTCCCAGTCTGTGTCAAAAAACAGGTTATAATCTCCAGGCTGTTTCATGATTCCCCACGCGTCAAAGGCTTCGTCAAACACATACATTCCGATACGGTCACAGGCTTCCATCAGCGCAGAAGACGGCGGATTGTGAGTGGTCCGGATGGCATTAAAGCCAATAGATTTCAGAACGGACAGCTTGCGGTACTCGGAATCATAAAGGGAAACCGCGCCAAGCATTCCATTATCGTGGTGAATGCAGCCACCTTTTAATTTCACTGTTTTTCCGTTAATGCGCAGTCCATGATTTACATCTGCGGTTACGGTTTTAATACCAAATAATACGGAAGTTTCATCGGAAGTCTCATGATCTGCTGGTACAAAATGAGTCTTAAAAATCCCCACATCCGTAACCCTTGCATGCAGCTTGTAAAGCTCCGGAGTATCAATATCCCATAAACGCGGATTCTCTACAGTAAGCTTCAGATGTGCTGTTTCTGTGGTATTGGGATTGATCTGTATTTTCTGTTTTCGGGTAATCAGGACCTCATCTCTGCCATCTTTGGTAAGGAAAACCTCCACCACTGCAATTTTGTTTTCCAGTGTCTCATTTTGCACTTCCACAGCGGTCTCCAGATAGGCATATTCCGGATTTCCCTGCTTATCATAATCAACGCTTTTTGTGTAACCGAAAATCCCGTCATTGGCAATATGAACCTTGGGAAAATGGCATAATTCCACGCTCCTGAAGATTCCAGCGCCGGAATACCAGCGAGAGTTTGGCTGCATACTGGGATTCACGGTGACCGTAACGCGGTTCTTTTTTCCAAAGTAAATATAGGGCGTAATGTTTACAGAAAACGGGATATATCCATTGTGCTGGAGCGCCGCTTTTCCGCCATTGATATCTACCGTCGCATTCAGCATTACACCGTCAAAATGCAGATATATTTCTTCATTTTCCCATTCTTCTGGAATCATAATATATTTCGTATAGCACGCCACACCCGCAGTATAATAACCGCTGGCCGGACCTGCCGCTGCGCTTTCAGTGGGATCACTTTCGATCATATAATCATGGGGAAGATTCACTATACGGTTTTCTTTTTCCTTTGGCGCACTGTAAAGCCCCTCGTATGTGCCATGATTAAACTGCCATCCCTGGTCAATATTCTGGTTTCGCATAATCTGGTTCTCCTTTTCTGTAATCTGTTTTAATTCCAATATTTTTTATTTCACAATCTGTTTTGTTTTTGCCTTTTGCTTCATGTAGCATTACAGTTTACTACGTGACCTGTAACCCTGTACTTCTTTTTTATCATAAAATACAGTTTCCGCCAAGACAAGAACCAAATAGCATGATATACTTGCAGTTAAGGACGAAATGCACGAATATTCACCATCCTTTTTCCAACATTTTTTATTTTCGGAATATTATTCTGATGAAGCAAAGGAGCTAAATATGGGACAATTTAACGATTTATCTGAGCGGACCGTTTATATCCGGAAGCATTACATAAACATACCACAGCAGTATGACTACGACGATTTGCCCTTATACGAAACAAAGGGGGCACTATCATCTGCCAGCTGCCGGAGAGTCACAGACAATCTGTCCAGTCTCCTTGTGGTATATAGATCCGACGGGACAGAATGGAGCATCAGCCCCACAGGACGCAGACTGGTTCATCGCGATTTTCCCCGCCTCAGCTGGTTTCACAAGCATGACTATGTGGAAATATTTTATGTGATTGAGGGAAGCTTTACACAGGTTTTATTCGGGGAAAAAATACGCTTTGAGCAAGGTGAATTCGTAATTACAGACCGTAATTGTGAGCATGCAGATTATATTGAAGCCAAGGATGCAGCTGTCCTTTTTCTTCAGATCCAGGCCGATTATCTGGAAAAACTCCTTCGAAGCTATGATGGTATAGATGATCATAAGCAATTCCTTTTTCATGCGCTCTGGAGCCAGCAGAAAGAACAGAACTTCCTGGAATTGAAACAGACACAGAAATTTAATGCAGACGCCCTGCTGGAACAGATCCTGGACGAAGATCTGACAAGGGAAGTGGGACATGAACAGGTAAAACGAGGATTGATGATCCGCCTTCTCCACCATTTGTGTGAGGATTATACCATTCAGCTTCACACAGACAGCAAAGAGAGCCGGGAAAAAGCATTTTTATTCGAACTGGAACGTTATATCCAGAAACATTATGCCACTGTCACCACTACCAAGCTTGAGGAAGAATTTCATTACCACCGGAATTATTATCACCTCCTGCTGAAAAAATACAGAGGCAAAACTTTCCAGCAATATGTAACGGACATTCGGATGAAGTATGCACAGCAGTTATTAGAACAAACTACCCTGCCGGTTAAGCAAATTGCCAACCAGGCAGGGTACGAAAACATCAGTCATTTTTATCATTTATTTGAAAATTATTTTGGGAAAACACCAAGCCAAATACGCGAGGAAACCAATTAATGTATACAATTACTCTCCATACGCTTTAACTCTGGAAGTACGATCAGCAGCATAGTAATAAAGCACAGGCTTCCACCGATCACATTTGATACCGGCTCTGCCAGAAACACCCCGTGGGTTCCCATTTTTAATCCATATGGAAGCAGATAAGTCAGTGGCACTACAATAAAAACCTTCCGCAAAAGCGAGAAGAAAATCGCCTGTTTTTTCTTGTTCAGAGACTTAAAAACTGTCTGCCCAATGTACTGCAGATCCATGAAAATAAATGCTGCAAAATAGGTTTTCAGTGCCGGAACTGCATCCTTTATCAGAAGCTTATCTGAGCTGAAAACAGCGATCAGATAGTCCGGAACAAAGATGATCACACTCCACATAACAGCTGTATAAACCAGGATCATCACTGCCAAAGTCACCATCGCCTTGCGCACCAGCTTCGGTCTTCTGGCTCCATAATTGTAGCTGAGAATCGGGGAAGTACCTTCATTGATGGCATAAATCGGTGTCTCTACCATCTGGCGAACACTGGATACAATGGTCATTACCGATATGTAAACGTCTCCTCCTGTAACACCCAGAACGTTGTTACAACAGATCGTTACCAGACTGTTTGTCAGCTGCATAATAAATCCTGCAGTGCCAAGGCTGACAATATTTTTCGCATATTCACCACATGTTTTCAGTTCTTTTTTCCGCAATAAACGAGCTTTCATCTCTGCCTTTTTTTCCAGGAAAAGAAGCACATATGCCGCTGATAAAAATTGGGAAATCACCGTTGCAATGGCTGCTCCCTTGATTCCAAATCCCAACACAAAAATAAATAATGGATCCAGGATCAGGTTTGCAACTGCTCCGATAGCTACTGACAGCATTCCCGTGGTCGCATATCCCTGCGCATTGATAAAGGGATTCATTCCAGTCGCGATCATAGACGGTACCGTTCCGATCAGATAGATCATCATGTACGGATACGCGTAAATCAGTGCGTCCTCAGACGCTCCAAACAATACCAGCAAAGGTCTTGCAAACAGAAGACCAAGCAGCATCAGGATAGTGCCGCTTGCACACACCATGGTAAAAGAAGTGTTCATTACCGTCTGCGCCTTTCCATTCTCTTTCATTCCTCGGTTAATGGAAAAAAGAGGGGCACCGCCGCTTCCAAACAGGTTTGCAAATGCCGTTATGATCACGATCAGCGGAAAGCATAAGCCTACTGCCCCAAGTGCTGTAGTTCCTACTTCCGGGATTCTGGCAATGTAAATGCGGTCTACAATGTTGTACAGAAGACTCAATATCTGCGCCACCAGCATAGGAATCGCCGCACTGAAAATATTTCTTGTTACGGTTCCATTTTCAAAGTCGATTCGTTTCATTTCAGGTTTCACTGCTTTCGTTTTAATTTACTGTTCTATTTTTCACCTTCAAGACGGAAATTTTATCCGATCACAGGAATGATTTTTCAAACAAGCTCTAATATATCTGCTTTCCCAGATTATCATGGTTGCGGTTATACCAGTTGACACTTGATGACTCTCCTGCAAATCCACTGTACATATAAGATTTTACCTCACCATTTCCATACATTACCAGCTGTACAACGATCCAGTCCCAGCCAGTATTTTTTCAGGATCCGTGTTGCTTCTTATTTTCAAAGAGTCTACATTAATTCCAGACTCCTCTAGTATTTTTTCCACGTTGTCCTTATAGCTTGATTCCGTCGTGCCAGTTTCACCTTTTATGCTGACTCCATTGTCCGCGCCGCAAAATACAGTACCATTTCTTAAAATATAGGAACCGTATCCACCTGGTTTAGAATTATTATCACGGCATAATAATACCCAGACACCTACACCAGCATCGCTTCTGCCTGTTATGCTGATTTCTCCTGTACTATAAGCATTGGTCAGTGCTGACTGTATGGCCCGCGCATTCTGCATATCGACTGCACGGCGTGCCTTCTCCATCTGTCCGGAAAAAACTGCGATTGCAATGGCAACCAGTACTGCGATTATGGCAACCACGATCAGTAGTTCTGCCAGGGTAAAGCCTTTTTTGTTTTTACATTTTCTCATTGGAATTCCTCATAACATCTCGATAAATCTGTTTTCAGTATAAAACACGTACTTTGACTAGTCAATTATATAGCCGAAAATTATTACCCGGAATTTATCCGTTTTAAGAACCGCTATTTTTATTCTGTACACCATTTCGAAACATTTTTATAGAATCTTCCCATGTACTTTTCCGTTTAAACCACAAGAAAGGGCAGCATACATTTTTAACCTGCATGCCGCCCTATACGTTACCTCACCGTTTCTAGGATTTTATGATTGATAAATCTTACATCTTCTTTATTACAATTTTCTTACTCATGCCTCTTTTTACAAAGATTGATTTGTAACTCTTCGCAAATTTTCTTTGTACATAAACTTTCATTTGGGACGGTGTTCCCTTAAATGCATTGGAACCTATATACTTCTGTTTTAATCTTGAAGTATAAAAACGCATATTACTTAATTTTTTGCAGCTATAAAAGCTCTGCTTACCAATATACTTGACGGAGCCACCTATTTTTATAGTGTTAAGTTTCGTACACTTATAGAACGCGTAGCTCTTGATCTGAATTACATTGTTTCCAATGGTAAGCTTCTTCAAGTATTTATTGCTCTTAAATGCTTTCGAAGCAATGGATGTTACTTTGTAGTTCACGCCGTTTAAATTCACACTGTCTGGAATTACGATAGTACCAGCCTTTTTGTTTACCGGTTTTATATACTCCGTTGTGTTGGTACCGGTAATCTTATAATAGCCGTTTGCCGCCGTGTATTTTACAGTTGCGCCAACCGGATAGCCTGACGGAGCTGGTGTATTCGTTGGTTTTGGTTTCGGCGTCGCAGTCGGCACTGGCGTGCTCGTCGGCGTTGGTGTCGCAGTTGGTACTGGCGTGCTCGTTGGCGTCGGCGTTGGTGTCGCAGTTGGTGCTGGCGTGCTCGTTGGCGTCGGCGTCGCAGTCGGCACTGGTGTACTTGTTGGCGTCGGTGTCTCGGTCGGTACTGGTGTACTCGTTGGTACCGGTGTGCTCGTCGGCTTCGGTGTTGGTGTCGCAGTCGGTACTGGTGTGTTCGTCGGCTTCGGTGTTGGCGTCGCGGTCGGCACTGGCGTGCTTGTTGGCTTCGGCGTTGGTGTCGCGGTCGGCACTGGTGTACTTGTTGGCGTTGGCGTCGCGGTCGGCACTGGTGTGCTCGTCGGCGTTGGCGTTGCGGTCGGCACTGGCGTGCTCGTCGGCGTTGGTGTCGCCGTCGGCACTGGTGTACTTGTTGGCGTCGGCGTTGCGGTCGGCACTGGCGTGCTCGTCGGCGTTGGTGTTGCCGTCGGCACTGGTGTACTTGTTGGCGTCGGCGTTGCGGTCGGCACTGGCGTACTCGTCGGTATTGGCGTCGCCGTCGGTACTGGCGTATTCGTCGGCACCGGCGTATTCGTCGGTATCAGCATCGGCACCGGCGTATTCGTCGGTATCAGCATCGGAATACTCTCCGTCTTCGTCGCATCACACACCGTACAGGTAAACGTCCGAACCCCGGCAGCCACAGTCGTCGGCTCCAACGTCACCTTCCCACTATCCCATTTGTGCCCGGTTGCCGCTACAGTCTCCTGCTTCTGCAGAACCACTCCACAAACACTACAATGACTGCCTTCCGTCTTTCCATCCTTCTCACAGGTGACTGCTACAGCCGGATCAATCACTGTAGTATGTCCTGTTTTATCAATACTTTCCAGTCTTGTCTCTCCACAGCCTGTGCAGATATAAGTTTTCACCCCGTCTTCTGTACAGGTAGGTGCAGTTGTGACTTTTCCCGCATCCCATGTATGAATATGCGGAGTTTCCCCAGAACCACCCTGACTGTCATCATAAAATACAACAGTAACTGTATATGTTTTTTTCGTCACACCATCCGGCGCCGTCAAAACATACTGTACCGGATTGGTGAAATTATGGGATGTTCCATTTGCAAAACTCCAGTCCAGCGTAGTTCCGGAACCAGCTCCATAATCAATATTTGGTGTAAGATTGCTTACATCCGTTCCTTTAGGAATGCGAAGCGTAATCGTTCCTGCCTGGTTGTCAATTTCACCAATTACATCTTTTTCCAGAACAGCGTTCTGCAGCTTATAAAGATTAAAGCTTGCAAAGGAAGCTTCATCTGATCCCTGCACATGAATAGTAATTGTTACCGGCAAAATAGCCTTTGTCTGCACATCATGCACTTGATATTGGCATACATAAATTCCGGTAGCTGCTGTAACCACTCCACTATAAGAAAATGTATATGACAGTCCAGGCAAATGGGTGCGTTCCAATCCAGTCGGTAAATCCTCACTGATCACGGTAGTCGTATACTGTCCACTTCCACCGGTAACCACGCCGGAGTCAATATACTGCATTTCTGTTTTTCCAGCAGTCAGGTACAGATCCAAACCGGAAATCGTCAGTGGTGCTGACACAGTCAGAGTTTCCGAAACAGCTGTGACGGCCCCATAAGCTCCAGGCAAGATATCTGTTGCATAAAACAGCAGTGTTTTTCCATTATCCTCCGCTGTAAGCACCTTTCCTGCTGCAATCTGCGTTCCCTTTCCGTTGCTTCCAAGAGCAATTTTTACTCCATAGTCATCCAGCTGATCTGCTGTAAATACCGGTGACTGCTTCCCATTGCTGTATGTCAGCCGGAATTTTAGCCCGGACAGATCCAGCTTATCCCCAACACTATATTCCGTTTTGGATGGTGTTGTGAAAACAGTTAATTTGGTTGGTACCTTTGCCGTAACTGTAATTGCTAATTCCGTCTTGACTCCATGATAATCTATGGTTACTGCATTATCATTTACTGTCAAAGGTTCTGTCTTATCATAGGTAAAATCACTGTAAACCCACATTCCGCTATAAGCAGAATAAGAAACATACAAGCTCATATTAGACGGATCAAATGTCTCCCCTTCTACATATGTCAGCTTAGGGCGCTGGGAAACCTGCACTTTTGTTATTTTTGATGTATCCACCTCTGTAATATCTATAGAGCAGCTGGTAGTTTTCCCCTTATAAGTGATCGTCAATGTCTTTGTTCCTAAGGTATTGCTGTCAAAACCACTGATCATGTCATCTGTGATCTCAACCCGGTTGGACCAGCCATTGATATACAGGCTGCCCCAGCTATATGGCCGCTCACCTTTACAATAAGATGTCTTATATAAAGAAGCAGAAATAGAGGTAATATCAGAAGCTTCCATACTTGCCGGAATTCCCTCATCCGAAATTTTCCATTCACTGCCAAAGTTCCAATTCGTATAGGAAGACGAATCCTTCAGCTGTGTCTCGGTCAGAAGCTTTCCATTGGTTTCTGTGGCCTTTGCAGAGCCAATTAATTCTCCCTGGGAATCTTTTCCATAGCAGTCCGTAATTGTCGCAGACGTCATCTGCCCGCAGATCTGTCCGGTCACTTTATTTCCACCGGTTACCTGTAAAATTCCAGTATGTACACAGGTCTTTATGCTGCTGTTACCAAGAGTTGTCCTTTCCGTTCCTCCTGCAATGCCACCTGCATATACCGGCTGTTGGGAACCATCTGCCTGGGTAACCACAATTTTCCCATTGCTGATACATTTTTCAACCGTTCCTTTATTTAATCCCACAATGCCGCCTACCCAGCTTTTCATTGCAGGCATGACCAGATTTATATTCAATTTCGACGTACAACTGCTGACTGTACCGGAATTCTCTCCTGCAATACCTCCAAATTTCGGGAATTCCTGCACTCCCTGGCCTCCCATGTGACCTGTCACCGTTCCGGAAACGGTACAGTCCTGAATTTTTCCAATATTATACTGGGCAAATACACCCTGGGCATTCTGACTGTCATCATCAAAATCAGCCACAACACGCAGATTCTTTACCGTTCCTGCATTCTGCACCATAAGTGGCTTTTTCAGCCCGCTAATGGTATGCCCGTTTCCATCCAGAACGCCACCAAAATAACTTACAGAAAGGTTTATTTTTCCATTTGTCTGAATATCCCGGGTCACGCGGTAGTATGCCCCTGCATGATCTGAAATCATGTTCAGATCTTCCAGTGAATCAATCTCATAAGGATTCTGGGCTGTTCCATTCCCCCCGGCAGGAGAGACCGATGGATTCCTGCTGCCGATCACACGATAAACAATATTAGAATCCCCATCTGAAGGAACTGTGAATTTACCATCCTTCAGTTTTACAATAATCGCCGCAGTAGACGCCAGGGAATACTTTTCTCCGCTATCCCCTGCAAAAACAGGGTAAGTCGCTGCTTTCTGCGCAGCCACACGATCCCCATAGAAACTATAAACTCCAGATGACTCACCAGATGCTACTACAGTATAAAAATCTGTAAGAAGAGTCTTAAACGGTACACCAGTCACTTTTTCCAGATATTGCTGACTGTTTAATCCAGAAGCATCTATCTGGTAAAACTCCGGCAGTACAGACATCGGATCATAACCACCTGCCATCCGGTCGATCACATATCTCACAAACAGATAAGGCAGACCATAATCCCGGGCAGTGTCATCCCTGTATGTCTGATAAATTAAGGATGAGCCGCCACGGATTGCTGTGCTTCCTGCAATTCCACTTAACCAGCCACTGCTGTCTATCCCACCCCAGAGATAATCCATCACCGTAACTGCAAGTCCTTCATTCAGCCACATGTATTTTCCGGAATTGGAAAAATTAGTCTTCAGCGCCAGCACTGCATGCTGTCCTTCATGTACCAGAAGCCCATTTCTTCTGGACATTTCCCCTGTCACATAAGAAGCTGCTGCCGGAATATTAATATGAATCGCAGTAATATCCGTCTCGTACATGTACATTCCACTGGCACTGCTCAGGCTTTCTAACAGAATGGAAAGCTTGCCGGAACCATCCAGACAAGGAATCGTTCCTCCAGCCAGCTGATTCAGAATACGGTAAGGCTGTCCATCATAAACACCTGCCATATCCGCTGCGATCATGGCTGTTTTGCCTGCATTGTCATAGGAAGTTTTCATATTCTTTTCCATCCAGATATAACAATGCTGACCCACACCGATGCATACATAGGTCTTCTGGGAATAGGTCGGACCCATGTATTTCTCCTGGCCAATGGTATAGGCAGTCAGACTCTGTGATACCGCTACGGCACTGGAATTGCCAGACAGCACAGACACGGCACTTCCTGAATCCGCAGATTGCATCGCACCTCCAGCATCAACACTTCCATACGTTTTCACACTTAAAGTACCTGAACTAACGCCCATGTCTGCACTCGTTCCGCGCTCCATCGCATAGGGCGAAACTCCGCCAGCCCCATCATCAAACACCAGCGTTCCGGTATTATGTGCAGCTTCTGAATCCGTATTTACAATAACTGCATATTCTCCGGTAAGTGTCTGCCCTGCTTTTCCCTCTGTCACTGCCGCAAATACATTCGTACTGCCCATCAGTCCCAGAAGCAGAAGACAGATTCCTGCTGAAAAACCAAAGGCTCTCTTCTTTTTCATATGTCCCTCCTGTAAAAAAATCCGTAACTTTTTCTTTCTTACAGTTTAACGTTTTTATAAGGGACACACTATGTTTTTTTCTCCATTTTTAGGACTAATTTCAACAAAATTGCGCAAAGAAATGCTGCCGCATCTAAGGTCTGCTTAACCTTTGATGCGACAGCCATGTATTCTTTCACTTCGGTCATACAAACTGTTACGATCAACTCACAACGTTATTCTTCCTCAAATTCCAGATCCTTGCGGCTCATCTCCTCGATCAGTTCTCTCTTTACCTCATAAAGCTTCGGAGAAAGATCCACATAAACCTTCTGTGGATTGGAGAATCGTCTGGACTCGTCCCAGAGCGTACTCTGCTCTTTCTGGCAGATTGCACGAAGCTCCATTACAGATGGAGAAGTATAGACACGTTCTCCTTCTTTGATCACTGGAACCAGAAGTTCACGAACCTCATAGGTACCGCCAAGAATCTTGGTCTTCTTCCAGGTGTCAACCGGGTCAAATACTACCATAGTCTCGTCCGGATTCAGTCTCTCATCTGCAAGGCAGATCAGATCAGCTTTGATCTTGCCGGTAGATTTGCTGTAAATACGATATACAGTTTTATTTCCAGGATTGGTTACCTTGGCTGTATTCTCGGATAATTTGATTTTTGGGATAAATTCGCCAGTCTCAGGATTTTTCACTGCTGCCAGCTTGTATACGCCACCAAATGCAGGGTTATCGTTGGATGTGATAAGGCGTGTTCCAACGCCCCAGGAGTTAATCTTGGCATCCTGTGCTTTCAGGCTCTCGATCAGGTACTCATCAAGATCACTGGAAGCTGAAATGGTTGCATCATCAAATCCGGCTGCTGATAACATCTTGTAGGCCTCTTTGGAAAGATAAGCAAGGTCACCACTGTCGATACGGATTCCATATTTTTTCAGCTCGATACCTTCCTCGCGCATCTCTTCAAATACACGGATCGCATTTGGAACACCAGATTTCAGCACGTCATAGGTGTCTACCAGAAGGATGCAGGCATCTGGATACATTCTTGCATAAGTCTTAAATGCGGTGTACTCATCCGGGAAACTCATGATCCAGGAATGGGCATGGGTTCCAAGTACCGGCACGTTAAACATCTGACCGGTCAGCACACAGGAGGTTCCAATACATCCACCGATCACAGCTGCACGGGCACCAAAAATACCAGCGTCCGGTCCCTGGGCACGACGAAGACCAAATTCCATAATTCCGTCGCCCTTTGCCGCGTAGCACACACGGGCAGCCTTGGTAGCGATCAGGCTCTGATGATTCATAATGTTCAGGATTGCAGTCTCCACAAGCTGAGCCTCCATGATTGGGGCTACAACCTTCACCATAGGTTCTCTTGGGAAAATAACGGTTCCCTCCGGAATCGCATAAATATCACCGGTGAAATGGAAGGAACGAAGGTATTCCAGAAAATCTTCCTCAAATATAGAAAGACCGCGCAGATATTCAATGTCCGCATCTGTAAATCTCAGATTCTCAATATATTCAATTACCTGCTCCAGTCCTGCACAGATAGCAAAACCGCCTCCGCATGGATTATCACGGTAAAACATGTCGAATACGACAGTCTGGTCAGTTGGGTTCTTAAAATAACCCTGCATCATGGTAAGTTCATAGAGATCCGTGAGCAGAGTCAGGTTATTTGCTCTCATGTTTATTCTCCTTATTAATAAGACCTGGGTGAGTTACTATTTCATCATTATGATACACTCTCGAACAGGCAATTTAATTGTAAATATATGTGCTACGCCCATATATACGGGAACCGCGAACTACGCTTGCGCTCCGTTTGCGTAGCGCAAAATATATGTGCTACGCCCATATATACGGGAACCGCGAACTACGCTTGCGCTCCGTTTGCGTAGCGCAAAATATATGTGCTACGCCCATATATACGGGAACCGCGAACTAC